>DATFXE010000132.1:0-3984 GCA_035258585.1 Roseiflexaceae bacterium
AGAGCAATTCATCGTCTACCGTCTATCATCCATGGTCAGGCAAATCAAATAACGTTCGCACGAACGCATGCAACGCGATATACCAGCTGGTTCGTCATGCATGGTGCCATAGGTGGGAGGGACACAGATGAGCGCTATACGAGTCATGATTGTGGACGACCACGCGATTGTGCGCCAGGGGCTGCGGGCGATCATTCGCGTCTCGCCCGGGCTGGAGCTGGTGGGCGAGGCCGATGACGGGCATACCGCGATAGAGCTGGCCACTACTACGCGGCCGGATGTCGTGCTGATGGATCTGGTGATGCCCGAGCTGGATGGCGTCGCGGCGATCACGCTGATCAAGCGCGATCTGCCGGGAGTGCGAATCATCGCGCTGACCACATTCGCCGAGTCGGAGCTGGTGATGGGCGCCGTGCAAGCCGGCGCGGAAGGCTATCTGCTAAAAGATATCGACGTCCAGGAGCTGGTGCAAGCCATTCAGGTCGTCCATAGTGGCCAGCCGTACCTGCACCCGGCCGCCACGCGGCAGCTACTCCAGGCCACCGCGCGGCCCGAGCCGCCGGTCGAACGGCTGACCAGCCGCGAGCAAGATGTGCTGATGTTGGTCGCCCGTGGCCTGACCAACCGGCAGATCGCCGACTCGCTGGCGATCAGCGAGAAGACCGTCAGCGTGCATGTCAGCAATCTGTTGAGCAAGATCGGGCTGACGAGCCGCACTCAGGCCGCGCTGTACGCGGCCCGGATCGGCCTGGCGCCGCTGAGCGAGTATGCCTAGTGTGCGTGAACGCGCAGGGCTTAGGAGTTGGGGGCTGGTGCCTCTTGATGAACTTTACTTTTTGGCTGAGCTGGCCGCCAGCCGTTGAAGCTCCTCGCGCGCAAGTTCGCTATCTGCATTGATCGCGAGCGCTCGCTCCAGGCAGTAGCGCCGCTGGACCACATCGGTCATCTGGCTGGCGGCCCAGAGCCAATCCAGCTCGTGGTTCGAGTCGTCGATCAGGGCCTGGGCAAAGATATCGGCCGCTGCGATATCCGAACGCTGTGTTTCTCTGGCTCGATCGCCGGCCGGCAGCGCGCGGTCGCCGCGTGCCGCGCTGGCGTGTTTTCGATCTTTTGGCGCTTGATTGGCGCTTGTGCTGATTGTATTCATGGCTGTGTTCCTCGATCGCGCAGCCGGATGCCAGACGATACTACGGCGCCAGGCTGCGCTGCATATATGTGGAGCAACTCTAGCATGCCTGGTCCGCTGTACCAACCACTTTTCTCCCAATTGGCGCTAAGGGAATTACTGATCTCTGCATTGATTGCTTCTCTTTTGGTGGGGGTGCGGGGGCGGCCTCGTGCCCACACCCAGAGGGTACCCGCCGTCGCCCCCGCACCCTCACCTGGGCTCACAAGGGTTGGTAAGGAAGGGCGCAGCCCTTCCTAATGCCTTTTCTGGTGGTCGTGCTGGCGGCAAAGCCGCCAGCACGACCACCGGAAAAAATCTGCTCTGGGGGCGGGCAAAGCCCGCCCCCAGGCTCCCACCTCTAAAGTGATACCTCCCCAGCGAAGATATTAGTTGTCTGTGCAGAGATCGGTAGGTAGGCCGAAAGAATGAAAGCAAAAGACCAACAATTTGAATAGCTGGCGGTTCAATGAAAAGAATGGTCTCGAGCTTCCGCTCAGCTACAGCGTGCGCCCCGCCGCTCAAGGCGATGAGCCAATTCTTTGGGATATGCTCTACTACGCCGCGAACATGGCCGAGGATGGTGCGACCTCGTCGGAAGCGGCCAGGACGCACCCGTACCTGGCGGAGTATGTCGCCGGCTGGGGCCGGCCAGGCGATATCGGCGCGATCGCGGCCGGCGCGGATGGCCAGGCGCTTGGCGCGGCCTGGGCGCGGCGCCTGGGCGGACAGGAGAAGCGCTACGCGGCGGTGGCGGAAGGCGTACCCGAGCTTGCCATCGCGGTCCAGCCTGGCGCAATCGGCCAGGGCATCGGCGGCGCGCTGCTTGGCGCATTGCTGGAAATGGCGCGCGGCCAGTACCCCGCTATCGCGCTGAGTGTGCGCGAGAGTAACCCGGCCCGCCGCCTATACGAGCGCCATGGCTTTGTGGTCGTCGATACGATCACGAACCGGGTCGGCGGTCGGTCGTTTGTGATGCAGGTCGAGCTGCATTAGGGCGGCCGCCCTGATGATGGACGATAGGTGGTGAACGATACTTACTTCGTCTATCGGAAATAACCGCCCCGACCCGCGCGTACTCGAGCCTCCGCCACCAACTGGGCGTTATCGCGGGCCAGGCTGCCGTCGGGCAGGGTCAGTGTATCTTCAAGGCCGATCCGCGTGTCATAGCCGCGCCGCAGCGCCTCGTCGAGCAGCGGCCAAGTCGTTGCCTCCATGCCGTGCAGCAGCCGCGGCGCCTGGCTGCTGGCCGTGTCGAGCAGCGCCTCGATCGCCGCGACCGTCGCGAGCGCAGCTGCCGTCTCCGGCTCGTCCGGCTCGAGCAGCAGCCGCACGCAGCGGCCGGCCAGCCCGCTCTCGATCAGCAGCCGCGCGTCGTTGGGCAGCGTCAGCCCAGCCTCGATCCCAATGCCATTGTCGAGCAGCACATGGCAGATCTCGAGTGCGCCATCCTCACAGAAGTTGACAGAGGCGAAGTCCGGCCGGCTGGTCCACCCTCGCACCAACGCCAGCCGGCGCGCCAGATCCGGCTCGGCCCAGGCGATCGTGGTGACGCCTACCGGAACGCCCGGACACGCCGCGCGCACCGCCGCCAGCGCTGCCGCCACATCGTCCGGCTCGAACGACTGGCTGCCGTCGGCGCGGCGTGGGTGAATGTGCAGCGCGCCCGCGCCAGCGTCCACCGCCTCGCGCCCCGCAGCGGCCAGTTCGCCTGGGCTGAGCGGCAGCGCCGGATGCGCCCCCGGCTCGCGGCCACCGTTCAGGCATGCCTTGATCAGCATTGGTTGCCTCAATTACACGAGTTACGCGGTACCTTGGTGGTTTGGCCATTGCTCTAGTAATATGGGCCGGGTAACGACTATACGAAGAAACGTTGAGCATGTCAAGTTGCCCGCGGCGAGGGCCAGGCCACCGCGGTATAATTCCCACCGATTGCCGGACCACCAGTGCGGCTGGCCGATTGAGCAAAAGTGCGCCGTTTGGCGTGCTTGGGCTCGGAGCGCTAACACAGTATCGCGCCTCCGAAGAGTAGGAGCTATGCCCACGTTTTCCTTGCTGACCCTGAACTGCTTCGGCGTGCCCACGCCCACCACGCACCCGCGGCTGCTAGCGCTGGCGCGCGAGCTTAACGCACGCGACGACCAGATCGTCTGCCTGCAGGAGGTCCAATCGCACGCTTACCGCCGGCTACTGATGCGCGCCTGCGACAGCTACCCGCACGCCGCCTACGCGCCGTTCGTGCATGCCCCCAAGGGCGGCCTGCTGACGCTGGCGCGGCTGCCGCTCGCGGCGGTCGAGTTTACGCTCTATCGCAGCCGCGAGGTGCCTTACCCGCTCTCACTGATGGATTGGCTGCTGCACAAGGGCATATTGGCGACGCGGCTCGAATACGCGGGCGTGAGCATTGTCGTGCTAAACACGCACCTGAACGCCAACTACGGCGGTAACTGGGATCGGCGCAGTAGCTACACCCGCAGCGAGGCGGAGCAGCTGCGCCAGCTGGCGGATATCGTGCGGGCGCAGCCGCCCGAAGCCCTGGTGGTGGCCGCCGGCGATTTCAATTTCCCGCGCGATTCCTGGCTGTACGAGGAGTTTTTGGCGGCGAGCGGCATGCTTGATCCCCTTGCCGGCGACACCCGGCCGACCGTGCGCGCGCCGCTCAAACTCGCCAAGCGCTACGCGCTGCCGATCGACTTCGCGCTTGTGCGGGCGCCGGCGCTGGCCGGGCTGCGAATGGAGAGCGAGCTGCGCTTCGTCGAAAAGGTGCGCTTCAGCGGCCGCCCGCGCTTCCTATCCGATCACATGGGCGTCGAGCTGCG
>DATFXE010000133.1:0-5652 GCA_035258585.1 Roseiflexaceae bacterium
CGTCGGCTTGGCCGCGGTAGATCAAGTCGGCCAGATTCCGACCGAGCGTGGCCATGTACGTGCGGCCCTGTACCGCATCGCGAAAGGCGGTATGCCGCAGCAGCAGCGCGGCCTCATTCTGTGGCCTGAGCTTGCCGGCATACAGGCTGTGCGGCGCGCGCACCGGCAGGTTCAGGGCGTCGCAGCGCGCCAGCAGCTCGCGGTCGCGCTCGGCCCGGTACGCCGGGTCCGGCACTGCTGTGGGGCCGCTAGGGCCGCGATACAGCTCGCGATAATAGCCGGGCGGGTAGCTGCCGACGCGCATCAACATCTCGCCGATGCGCGCGCGGTGTCGGTCGGTCGGAATATGCAGGTGGTCCCATACCAGGAAATCGGCGCCGGATTCGGCGATCGCGTGGAGTGTGGTGTTGAGCATATAGTCGGTATCGGTGATGTAGGGAATCACCGGCATATACGCTACCCCAACCGGAATCCCGGCGCGTTTGAGCTCGGCGATCGCCTCCAGGCGCAGCGCGGGTGCCGGGGCCTTGTCCTCGAGCTTGTTGGAAAGAAATGGGTCGATCGTCAGCAGCGTGAACATCACCACGGCCAGACTCTGCGCATTGATGCGTTCGAGCAGCACCAGATCTTCGAGCACGCTGTGGCTCTTGGTCAGGATCAGGCAGGGCTGCCCGCGATCGGCCAGCACGCGCAGCAGTTGGCGGGTCAGGCGATAGATCGCCTCGACCGGCTGGTACGGGTCGGTGAGCGCGGTGATGCCGATCAGGTCGCCGCGGTCGATCATCTCCAACTCTTCGGCGGCGTTGGCCGGCAAATCAGTTGCTATCCGCACCGTCTCGTTGAATGGCCGCGTGCGATATGCCCAGCCATCGCAGTAGGGGCAGCCAAACTCACAGCCGTCGTACACAGCCATACTGTAGGATGAGAGAAAATACTCGTTGATCGTCGGCCGGCGCTCGCCGAACACCAAGCCGTCGATCTGATCTTCGATATAATATGCCATGCTATTGCAGATGGTAGATTGTAGATTGTAGATTGCGCCTAAATCTGCAATCTGCAATCTGCAATCTACAATGCTAATATCTGGATCAACTCATCATGTATGAGGCCGTTCGAGGCGACCAGCCGGTCGGCCCAAGGGTGCCAGGGGGCGCCACGCCAATCGGACAGGCGGCCGCCAGCCTCCTGCACCAGCAGTGCCGCGCCGGTGTCCCAGGGCTTCAGGCGCAGCTCCCAATGAGCGTCGAGCCGGCCCATCGCCACATAGGCCAGGTCCAGCGCCGCCGCGCCGCCGCGCCGCACGCCCTGGCAGCGCGCCTGGACGCGGTCGAACTCGCGCAGGTTGTTTTCTGCCGCCTTGGCATAGTTATAGGGAAAGCCGGTCGAGATCAGCGCCGCGCCGAGCGTGCTCGTGTCCGAAACGCGGATCGGGCGCCCGTTGCAGTGCGCGCCACCGCCGGCCTCGGCGCTGAACAGCTCGTCGAGCAGCGGGTTGTAGATCACACCCAGCAGCGGCGTCCGGCCGCGCCAGAGTCCGAGCGAGACGCAGAAATATGGGAAGCTGTGGGCGTAGTTATTGGTGCCGTCGAGCGGGTCGATCAGCCAGGTATACTCGGCATCGCCGATCACGCCACTTTCCTCGGCCAGAATGGCATGGTCGGGATACTCGGCTGTGATCGCCGAGATGATCAGATCTTCGCTGGCGCGGTCCATATCGGTGACGAGATCGAAGGCGCTCTTCAGCTCGACCGTGCGCCGGCGGTCGAGTCCATCGAGGAGCAACGCGCCAGCGCGGCGCCCAAGGTCGGTCGCGAAATCAAGCATGTGTCTTTCAGTGTAGATGCTACAGCAGTTTGCCGTCGGCAGCAAGCAGTAAACTTCTGCGTATCTTAACGCGTTTATTGCAACGCTAACAAGGATCAACCGTTCTGCCACCCACTATAATTAGGACTTACGCAGTTGGCGTTTTAGCGGGGGCGCGGGGGCCTGCGGCCCCTGAGAACCTCCCAACCGCGTAACTCCTAATAATATAGAGGAACATTTGCCGTCTAGCCGGCGTCCTGAAGGGTGGGAAACCCGATTTCAAATTGCATATTGCAAATTGGCAAATCGCATTTTCCAATCTACAATCTGCAATTTGCAATCGCTATTGTATCAGGGAGTTTCAGATGCGCAAATTCGTATTTCTGATTGGATGTCTGGCGCTGGCTGCGTGTGGTCAGTCGGCGCCCGCTGCAGCGCCCACCAGCGCGCCGGCTGCTACGAGCATCGGCTCGCCTAGCGCGGCCGCAACAAGCGCTCCAACCGCCGCGCCGCAGCCGACGGCTGCGCCCGCGCCGACGGCTGCCCAGCCTACCCCTTCGACCGCTTCGACAAGCGCAGGGCAGGCAAGCTCAGGACAAGGCGCCGCGCCATCCGAGCCACCAAAGCCGGGCCAGAGCGGCGGAACGTCGATCGCGCCGCCGCAGGAGTTAGTCAATGCGGCCCAGCAGCAGCTTGCGCTGCACCTAAAGACCAACCCCGCCGACCTGCCGCTCCAGAGCGCCAACGCTAAGGAATGGCCGGATGGCGCGCTCGGCTGCCCGCAGGAGGGGCATGCCTACCCGCAGGTGATCACACCCGGGTTTGTGCTGATATTCACCGATCCTGCCCAATCGGCGCGCTACGAAGTGCATACGGCTAGAAGCGCCGCGCAGATGCTGTTGTGCCAGAACGGTCAGCCGATCGATCTGTCGGTCAAGCCGGCTGCCGCCGCACCCTCGGCCGAGACTGCGCCTGATGCGGAGGGCGCGCGCCTTGGCAAGCTGGCGCGTGCGGCGCTGGCGCAGGAGCAGGGACTCGCCGAGCGCGACATCACGGTGGCGGCGGTGGAGGCCACCGAGTGGCGCGACAGCAGCCTGGGCTGCCCCAAGCCGGGGATGAACTACCTTCAAGTCATTACGCCGGGCTACAAGATCACCATGGAAGCGCAGGGCAAGCGCTACGAATACCATACCGACACCAACCAGCGCGTGGTGCGCTGCGACCAGCCGTAACGAGGAGTATGAGACACGAGACACGAGACATGAGAGACGAGACAATCTGCCGTCTCATGTCTCATGTCTCATGTCTCATGTCTACTCTTCCAGTGATTCCCCAAACAGCCGCAGCCATTCCTCGATTTCGGCCTCGCTCAGTCGCGCGTCGCGTCGCTCTTCTTGAGAAGCTGCGGGTCGCCCGGCCGATGTGGTCAGCTGCCGGGCGAATTCGTGTGAGCTGATCACGCGCACACCGCGCTCCTCGGCCGCGCGCGCCACCTGCCGATCGGATGTAATCAGTGTCCAGTCGCGCGGGTGTTTGAGCGCCCGTATGCGTTTGATTAACTGGACATCGGCGTCCTGCGGCGAGCGGGCGAAGTAGCATGTCACGCCATAGCCGTCCAGGCGCTGCGGGTGTCCATAGACGCCGTGATCGAACACGACTATCACCTTGCGCCCGCGCCGTGCGGTGGTGTAGCGCCGCAGCAGCATCACCAGATCGCCCTCGTCGTCGGGGTCGGCCAGGCTCATGCCCGGTATCTGGCCGATCAGGTTGTGGCCGTCGATTAGCACTGGCATGCCAGCATTATAGCGCACGCAACGCGGATGGTCTGGCTCCTGTGTCTCCTACTGAACCGTGTATTGATCGGGCATCTTTTGGTGGGGGTTTGGGGGCGGCTTTGCCGCCCCCAGACCTCCCCAGGGAATGATATTCTGTATTAATACACGTGATACTGCTGGCTTCCTCAGATGGGAGGTTTGGAGGGCGAAGCCCTCCAAGAAGCATTTGGTTTTGCACCTGGTTCGGGCGGCTTTGCCGCCCGAACCAGGTGCAAACACAAACGTCTCGGGGGCCTGCGGCCCCCGCACCCCCTCTTGACGAGTTCGCCAGCAGTATCACACCTATCAGTAAACAACGTAGTGGTGTTGGGTATTGGGTGTTGGGCTACCCAATACCCAACACCTGCGCTGAAAGCTCTTGACATGCCGCATTTCATGGTATATACTCACATTAGTCAATTAATTAAGTAAATGATTAAACCAAATTCATACATAAACAAGGTTCGCTATGCCTCCGACGCTCGACACAGATATGATCGCGCGGACGCCGTCGGCCAGCCTGAGCGTTGCGCTCGAGCCGGCGCAGAACGTCTTGAACAGCTTGAACCTGCTGACGGCGGCCGACAAATTCTCAGGGTTGGATGAATGGGTGACGCGCACGGCCGCGGACATGTCGCCGGAGGAGCGCCACCGCAACACGCTGGTGGTCGAAGGGCTATTTTACGCGGTTCAGCCCGATCGGCGCTGGCCGAGCTTCCCGGCCTACCTGGACGATCTGGCAGCGCGCGATCCGGTTGCGCTGCGCGACCGGCTGCTGTGGAACATCTCGCGCGCATGCCTCACCAAAACGCCGCCCGGCGCGGAACCGGCCAGGCCGGCTGATCCGGAGACGCTGCTGTCCAGCGTCGACGCGTATATCAGCTTCTTACAGGACAATTTCTTCGAGTTCGACCTAGCGATCGAGACCGAGGCGCACGCGCTGTTCAGCGACCCGCCGCGCATGAAGGATCTGACTGTCTCGCATCTGAACGCGATCTGGCACGAGCGGATGGCCGCCGAATGGGAGCGCGTCACGCCGCTGATGCAGGAGTCGGTCTCCGCGTTCCAGCACATCGACTTCCGGCGGATGAGCGGTTTCGAAGCTATGCGCTTGGTCACCGGCCAGGAGCCGCATGAGAAATGGCAGAACTGGATCGCCAATTCGCGCCAGATCATTTTCGTTCCATCGGCGCACATCGGGCCATACCTGCGCAGTTTCAAGGAAGACAAGCTGCTGTGGGTGCTGTTCGGCGCGCGTTTGCCGGAAGGCGCGGCGAGCGCGGCCTCGGCGCTCAGCCGCTCGGATTTGCTCATACGTCTGGGCGCGCTGACCGACGACACTCGCCTACGCATCTTATCGCTGCTAAGCCAGCACGATGAGCTATGCGCCCAGGACATCATGGTCGAACTCGATCTCAACCAGTCGGCCGCGTCGCGCCACCTGCGCCAGCTCAGCGCCGCAGGCTATATCACCGAGCGCCGCCGCGACGTGGCCAAATGCTACAGCCTCAACCGCGGGCGGATCGACGACACCTTCCGCGCGCTCGATCAATTTCTCACACGGCCATAGCCTCAGCCGGGGCCGTACGAAAGGAGCCTGCTATGACGACTGAGACGATGATCGATCTCTTCAGCCTGGCTGGGGACGCGCTGGGCGCCCTCGGGACGCAGTATGAAGCCGCACTGCGCCAGGCCAATGCCGATCTCGGCCTCGAAGGGCACGATTGGGGGGTGTTGTTTGCGGTGCAGGGCCTGGAGCCGCAGCCCACCACGGCAGCGCTGCTGCGGCGCTTCGCGCCCTATGTCACGCCCGAGACGCTGGAGTCGCAGCTGGCCGAGGCTGCCGGCCGCGGATTTCTCTCCGGCGATCAGGCCAGCGGCTATCATCTGACCGAGCGCGGTCGCACAGCAGTGAGGCAGAGCTTCGGAGCGGTCCATGCGGCACTGGCGGATGTCGAGCCGCTGCCGGCAGAAGAACTGCGCCGGCTGAACGAGCTGCTGTGCCGGCTGGTCGAGGCCACTCTCGCGGCACCCG
>DATFXE010000134.1:0-3966 GCA_035258585.1 Roseiflexaceae bacterium
CACGAACCGCTACTATCCGGTTGTGCCCGAGACGGTTCTGCGTACATTACGGTGGGGTGTTCCGCGGGCGCTGCTCCAATATCTTGATTCGACCAATCTCGATCAGCTGTCATTCTGCAATGCGTTGCCAACTACCCCGGCGGAGAAGCTGCGCTGGTTTCGCCCAGGCTATGAGCAAGCCCGCGCGCTGCGTCATATGCTGCTGCCCGACCCTGGCGAGCTTGGTCACTGGTATCCGCATCTTGCGCGGCCCGGTCTGCTGCCGATCGCCTATCTGCGCTATGGTCTCGAACTTGTTGGCTGGAGTGTACGGCGCGCGCTAGGTAAGCCGCGCCTCAGGCCGGCAGTTCCGTCGCGTGGCCTGGCATCAAGGCCTGAATGACACGACTTACGCGGTCGTCCATTGCGGGGAGGTTTGGAGGGGCGCCCAGAGGGCACCCGGCCTCCCCAAACCCCACCACCGCGTAACTCGTGTGAATAAGCATAGTAAAGTTCACAAGAATATTGCGATCTAATATCGCCACTCGGTTCGTATACCCTAACAGTAAGCGACTCAGTCGCGACCAGCCCACGGAGGTTATCCTGGCAGTATTGCTCGACACGCCGTCGGCTGCCTCATCGCGGAGCCAAACGATCGCGACATGCGTCGGCTGGGGCCTGACGCTCGTCCTGATGAGCCTGCCCTTTGAGCTGTACGCCGGCACGTCGCTTTTGGGCCTGACCTTCACGAACGTCGAGGTGCTGGTGCTGGCCGTCCTGGCAGTGTGGAGTGTGGGCTTAAGCATCGAGCGACGCCTGCCGCGTCTGCCGCGCGGTCTCGTATTTCCCGCAATCGCACTGCTGGCGATCTTCCTTATCAGCGCCGCCGCCGCGCCGGCGTGGCGGATAGCGGCCCTCAAGTTTACGGCGCGCCAGATCCAGGGGGCGCTGCTCGCATGTTGCCTGGCCGATCAGATCGCGATCTGGGGTTGGCCGATCGCGCGGCGGTTCGGGCTGGCGCTGATCGCCGGCGCGACAGCCAGCGCAGCGCTCGGGTTGTTGGAGCTCACGGAGTCGCCACCGGTGCTTGCGCTGCTCGCGATCTTCAAAGAACAGCCGACCATGGCCGGCGGGCTGCTGCGACTCAGCGCCACCTTCGCATATGCTAACATTGCCGCCATGTACTACGAGGCGGTTCTGCCGATCTGCCTGGCCGCCGTTGGTCTGATCGCGAATCGGCTCGCGCGGCGGCTGCTCTCGGGTGCGGCGCTGCTGCTCTATGGCGCAACGCTGCTGACCTACAGCCGCGCGGCGCTGCTGACCGCGGTTGCGGCTACGATGCTGATGCTGCTCGGCGCGATGCGGTTTCAGCGCAATGGGCCCAATACGAATTGGACATCAGTCAAATATTACCGCCAAGGCCGCCAAGAGCACAAAGATGAGATCATTTACCATATACCAAGGCCCCTTGCGCTCTTGGCGGTTGATTTTCTTGACAGGTGCTCCAGCATGCGGCCGCGTGCAGCCACCCAATCGACGCAGCGTGTCGTTCGGCTGTGTGTGGCGCTGCTGGCGCTGACGGCGAGCGTGCTGTTGTTTAGCCCCACATTTCGCGTGCGCGTCGCGGCGCCCGATGTCGCGGATTGGTATCGCGCGGATTATTCGGTGGGCCGGCTGCAGGGCCTGGCGCCGAATGAGCTGATCACGACCCCGGTCACAATCCAGAATCGCGGGCTGGTCACCTGGCGCTCGGTCGGGCTGCGGCCGGTGGCGCTCTCCTACCACTGGCTCGATCCGCGCACCCGCCGAGTCGTGCGCTATAATGGGCGCCGCACGCTTCTGCCCCGGCCTCTCGACCCTGGCGGTGCGCTGCTGCTGGATGCCGAGGTTCAGGCGCCGGACAAGCCGGGCGAGTATATTCTGGCCTGGGACATGGTGGTCGAGCACAGCGGCTGGTTTAGCGAACGCGGTAATGCGATGTCCGAGAGCGTGGTCGCCGTGGCCGGCCAGCCGGCCATGAACCGGCCTGCGCCGGACGCCGAGCCGGCCAATATGCCGCAGCAGATCAGCGTACGGCCTGCCCCGCCGCCGCGTGCGCTGCTCTGGGCCGCGGCGCTGCGGATCTGGCGCGCGCACCCGCTGCTGGGGATCGGGCCGGATGTGTTTCGCCATGTGTATGGCCCGGAGCTTGGGCTGCGGATCTGGGACGATCGACTGCACACCAACAGCCTGTATTTGGAATTGCTGGCCGGCGCGGGCCTGGCTGGCTTGGGGGCGTTCCTGCTGCTGATCGCGCTGGCGCTGCGGCCTGCGGTGCGCGTGCTAGTCCATATCGGTCGAAGTCACTTCGCAGTCATGACGATCGTCGATCGTCGATCGTCAACAGAATCGGCAGTACATTACTCTGGCAAGAGACAAGTGTGGATGGCGCTGGGCTGCAGTGTGGCGCTGCTGGCCTTTCTCATCCATGGCGTGCTGGATATGTTTCTCGAGTATAGTGCGACCAGTCTGCTGCTGTGGGCGCTGATCGGCGCGTTGGGCGGTCTCACGGCGATCGACGGTGGCTCCGATGGTCAGTCAGAACACCTTCAATAGATCGATCCTTCTTACTGCGCGCGATTGGCTTGCCGCCAATACGGCGCCGCTGGGCATCTTCGCGGCCAGCCGTGCCGGGCTGTGCCTTCTGATGTACCTCAGCCTGGCGCTGCTGCCGATGCGCGAAGGAACGTTCTGGCGGGCGTACCCCGACAATCTGCTGCTCGACGGTTGGGTGCGCTGGGATGCGGCCTGGTATCGCGACATCGCCGAGCGAGGCTATACCAACATGCCAAATCATGAGCCATTCCAGCGCGATACAGCGTTCTTCCCGCTCTACCCGCTGCTGATGCGCGCGCTGCATGTTGTGATTCCTGATCTATTCATCTGCGGGCTGCTGATTTCGAATGTCGCCTTTTTATTTGCGCTGATCCTGCTCTACCGATTCACGAGCGAGCGCTATGACGCCCGCACCGCGCGCCGAGCGATCATGTTGCTTTCGATCTACCCATTTTCGTTCTTCTTTAGCGCGGTGTATAGCGAATCGCTGTTTCTGCTGGCTGTCGTCGGCGCGTTTGTGCTCGGCGAGCAGCGGCGTTGGGGCTGGGCCGGGTTGAGCGCCGCCGCCGCAGGCGCGACGCGTGTGGTCGGCGTCCTCGCCGTGCCCGGGCTCGCGCTGCTGTACCTCGACCAGATCGATTTCGACTGGCGGCGCGTTCGGGCCGATTGCTTGTGGCTGCCTCTGGGGCTGCTTGGCACGCTTGGCTACATGGCCTTTCTCGGCTGGCGCTTCGGCAATCCGCTCCAGTTCATCGACAGCCAGTATGTGGCGGGATGGGGCGCCGGCATGGGGCTGGGATCGGCCTGGCGTACGATCGGCGGTCTATCGCCTGCGGCGATCCTGGCAGGCCAGTATCCCGCGATCGATGTTTTGAATTTGCTGATGCTTCCACCCGCGCTGACGCTGGCAGCCCTGGCCGCCCGCAGGCTGTCGATCGCCTACGCGGTTTGGTCGATCGCTACGCTGCTGCTCTCATTCGCACTATGGCGCAGCATGGGCCGCTTTGTCGCAGTCAGCTTCCCGACCTTTATTGTCGCCGCCGTGCTGCTCGATCGCCGCGGCTATCAGGCCGCCGTCTACATCAGCCTGCTGCTGCTGGCGCTGTTTACGATCATGTACGCGCACTTCTACTGGGTCGCATGAGCGATGCGTATCAGAATGGAGACCAGCTATGCTGCGGATCGGCTACGATGTAACGCCACTGGTCGGGATGTGTACCGGAGTGGGCAACTATACGCGCCAGCTGTTGACGCACATGCTGGCGCAGGCGGGCGAGCATGATTTTCTGCTGATGGCCAACCGCCCGGATGCCGTGCAGGATATGACTCCTTCAGCGCGTGCACGGCCATTGATTCAGGATTTTCCCAGCCGCATGCTCTGGATGCAGGCGG
>DATFXE010000135.1:0-2520 GCA_035258585.1 Roseiflexaceae bacterium
CAATCGTCGTGGTGGTGCTGAAGCTCAACGGGCGCGAGGTGCCGAGCAGCGCGTAGACGATCATCGGCACGAACACGGTGTACAGGCCGACTTGCACCGGCAGCCCGGCGATGGTGGCGTAGGCCATCGCCTTGGGAATCACTACAGCGGCCGCTGTGAGGCCAGCGATGATATCGGCCCGCAGCCATTGTTTTCGATAAGCGCGCGCCCAGCCTAGGACCGGGATGACATGGGCGAGGCGGCCAGGGCCGCTGTGCTCTTCGATCGCCACTCGCTTCACGCTCTTGTCATAGCGGACGAGAGGTAGAGCAGGCGGCAGGCAGCCATGACGTGCACGGGCAGCCCTCCCGTACCAGGGATATCGTGAAAGTTTGCTCCTGGTAGCGGCCGGCCACTATTGGACCTTGGTCCACTATCGAGGGGGCGGCAGAGCTTCGTTATCATCTGCTTTCTTGGGCGCGGACGGCCTGGCCGCGCCCGCTGAAACGATGAGGTCCGCATTTGAACGACCCAGTCAAGACACGAGAGGCGGCGATGCACGATCTTACCCGTGTGACGCTGGCCGTTCTGGCGATTGCCGGGTTGATCGCCGCGAGCATTTGGGTCCTGCGCCCTTTCGCGACAGCCGGTATCTGGTCCACCATGATTGTGGTTTCCAGCTGGCCGCTGCTGCTGCGCGCCCAAAAGAGGTTCCGCGGGCGCCGCTTCCCCGCAGTGGCCGTCATGGTGCTTGTGCTGATTCTCGTCATCGCCCTGCCGCTTGCGCTCACGGTGAATGCGATCGAGGAGCACGCTGCAGATCTGAACCGCTGGTCGCAGGCGCTCGCCACCGTAACGCTGCCGCACCCGCCTGACTGGGTGCAACGCATCCCGATCGTGGGCCACAAGCTCGCTTCCACTTGGGAGGAGATCGCGGTAGCGGGGCCGGGCGAGCTGTCTTCGCGCCTCCAGCCGTATGCCAGCCGGCTCGCTGCGTGGCTGCTGTCCCAAGCCGGCAGCGTCGCCATGGTGCTGGTGCATCTGCTGCTTACCGTCATCATTTCCGCGATCCTGTACGCGCGCGGCGAACTGGCTGCGGCCGGCGTGATGGCTTTTGCGCGGCGACTTGCCGGCGAACGCGGCGAGTCCGCGGTGCTGCTCGCCGGCCAGGCAATCCGCGCTGTGGCGCTCGGCATCGTCGTCACCGCCTTCGTGCAATCCATGCTGGCTTGGCTCGGATTGATTATCGCCGGTGTGCCGCAGGCGACGGTTCTCACGGCGCTGATCTTCGTGCTGTGCGTGGCGCAGCTTGGCCCGGGATTCGTTCTGCTTCCCGCGTGCGTCTGGCTGTACTGGTCAGGCAGCACCGGGTGGGCCGTTACCTTGCTGATCTGGACAGTGCTGCTTGGTGGCGTGGATAACATATTGCGGCCGTTTCTCATCAGGCGCGGCGCGAACCTCCCGCTCCTCTTGATCTTTGCTGGCGTGATCGGCGGTCTGGTTGCTTTCGGCGTCGTCGGGCTGTTCATCGGCCCCGTGGTGCTTGCCGTCACCTACACGCTCACCGCGGCATGGATCGGCGATGTTCGGGAGGTCAAGTAGGTCTGGCTCGTCTCAATGTTGCGCGCTGGAGATCGAAATATTTTCTCCTGAATTTATATTCAGTCGGGATATCCCCTCAGCTCCACCTCCTCTAAGGCGACTGTCCCTTCCTTTGAAGGGTAGGGACCCTGCCTGTGGCAACTCGCGCTCAGCGCCACTGATCGACCCAGTGCACGTCGACCGGCCCGCCATCGGTGGCGAGCAGCGACGCGGGCAGCTTGACCTGGAAGTAGCCCGGCGTGCGCGTGAGAGCATCCGCGCGCTTGCCGTCAACCGTGCAAGTGTACTGAGGCGCTTGACCGTTGATCCGATGTAATTCGCAATCGAGCGCGGCGTTGCGTGACGTCGCTTTCAGGCTTTCGAGCTCGGGGAAGCCGTGCAGCCGGATCAGTACCGTACGCGGCCATCCGCTCTTCGGTGAACGCACTTGCGCGCCGCCGATGCCGTTCACACGATAAACGTTCACCACCGAAGCATCACCGTCGGTGGTCACCTCGATGCGATCGTTGCGCGCGGCTGGCTCAGTGCTTTGCGCCGCCGGGGCGGCCGCGGGAGCGCCCTGCGCCTGCTTCGCAGGCGCTGTGGGGGGGCTACCGTCTGCCTGCTTCGCAGGCGCTTTCTCGCCTGAGGCTGGCGTGCTCTGCGCAATCTCTATCCAGCCCCCACCCGTGGCGCGATAAATGCCGACCGCCGAGCCCAG
Organism: Roseiflexaceae bacterium; assembly: GCA_035258585.1. Taxonomy (GTDB): domain Bacteria; phylum Chloroflexota; class Chloroflexia; order Chloroflexales; family Roseiflexaceae; genus DATFXE01. Next base: position 2,282 of record DATFXE010000135.1, read on the forward strand.
CAATTGCGTGCGCTGTGAAGCCAGGTTCAGCTCTTGCGGGAAGCGTTGCTCTTCAGCCGTGAGCACGTCGGTATAGGGCGCATAGCCTCCGTCGTAGTTGAGATAAGCGTAGCGGGAATATTCCTTCAGCGCGTGCACCAGCCGCTCCTGGGCGAGGATCTGCTCGCCGATCTTCTGGCGAGAGACGAGCGCATTTTCCACATCGGCAAATGCATTCTGAATGGCGAGCTCATAGGCGC
>DATFXE010000136.1:0-2775 GCA_035258585.1 Roseiflexaceae bacterium
ATCGAGGAGCGCACCAGCGGGCGGATCTCGCGCGCCACCATCTCTTCGTAGTCGCGCCCCTCGTCGAGCGTGCGTGCGGCCAGGTGGCCCGAGAACAGGGCGTAGCGAATGCCGAAGCCCCACAGAAAATCCTGGAAGCCGGCTGCCTCGCCGACGACGATCGGGCGGCTGGCCGGCTGCCAGAACGCGCTGGCCAGCCCGCCAAAGCCTGAGGTCATCTTGACGTCGTCCATGTCGAACTGCTTGGCTTTGCGAAAGATCGCGATGCTGCGATCCAGGTAGGCGCGGGCCTGCTTGAAATCGCGCGTCAGCACCACCGAGAGAGTGCCCTCGCCGTCTACGATCACCAGGTAAGCGTAGGCCTTTGGTGCGGCGTGGGTGCTGACCAGGCCAAGCACTACGTCGGGGTGGCGCGTGCGGAAGGTCATGCCGGCGCCGAGAAAAAAGCCGCCGTGCTGCGAGCCAGCCGCCCAGATATCGATATCGCTGCGCTCGCGCGGCTGGCTGTAGTGGATCGCCACCCCATGGTCGAGCGCCTGGTGCTTCAGCTCCTGCTCGACTGATCCGCGGTTGGGACCGCGCTTCAACAAATAGAAGAACGGTCGCGGCGTCGTGACCGGGTAGCATACGCCATCCTTGTCATACACCTCGAAATCGAGCTTGGAGCGATGCTCGAAGCTCGGCGTGATGCCCCAATCACCCAGCAGCGCCAGCATATCCGTTTCGGTGGTCCAGTTCTCGATCGCGTCCCAATCGCTATGCCGCGCGGCGCCCGAGTCGGCGTTCTTCTCGAACACGTCCACTCGATGCCCGCGCCGCGCCAGGCCGATCGCGGCGCTTAGCCCGGCCAGCCCGGCGCCGGCGATGCGAACCGAAGTGGTGCCCATGGCGATCGTCCTTCATTGAAGGGAAGTCTGACTATGATCATGTCCGGCACAAAAGACGCGACGCTGCGCGCGGTCCGTCTGATCGATATTCACGGCACGCGCTTCTACGATCTGGAGTATACGCACGACGACGCGCCGGACCAGGTTCATGCCGCGCGGATAGGGTTGGAGAGCGTCTACGCCGATCCACAACCGGGCGATCAGGTCAGCGTCCGCTACCTGATGAACGTCGTGACCGCGCTGGCGCGGCGGTAATCCGCGGGTAACGCCGGCTCGCTATACTGGCAGAACCGATGGGTCGCGCAAGTGTATCGCCGAACCCGCTGGTCGCGCGGGGAAGCAACATAAGGAGTTTCGATTATGAGCAACCGGCGAGTCGAGTCCTTTTTGCTCCGACTTGTGGTTCAAGAGAACGAGCCGCAGACCGCAGACACCTGGCGTGGGCGCATCCAGCACATCTCAAGTGGCTACGAGCGCCAGTTCGAGCACATGCAGGAACTCATCGATTTCATTGGCGAGCAGCTGGTGAATCATCAGTCGATGCTGATCCTCTGCGATGATCAGCCCAGCACGGAGTAGCTACTCTGTCCAACCTCATCCACGCCCGAGCCACGAAGGTTCGGGCTTTTGTTTCTGGTAGACAGGTTTCAGCAAGGCGCCCCTCGCTTTACAGTAAACTGTCAGGTCGACACGAACCTCGTCTTAACGCATTTCGCGTAGCGTATTGTAGAGCGCGGTCGTCTCGGGCAGCGGCTCGACGCCAAGCTCGTCGTGTAGCATGGTCACGCAGCGCGCGTACAGCCGCAGGGCGGTGCTGCGTTCGCCGAGCGTGGCGTGGGCGCGCATCAGCAGCCGGTAAGCTTCCTCGTGGCTGCGGTCGTTCTCCAGCACGCGCCAGGCTAGGCCGATCGCCTCGTGCGCCAGCCCCTCCTCGAGCAGCAGCGCGCCAAGCCGCATGGCTGCGTCGTTGAAGAGCATGGCCAGCCGCTCGCGCTCGACCACCGTCCAGTCCTCGTACATATTGTCTGGCAGGTATGGCCCGCCGTACAGCCCAATCGCCTTGCGAAACGCAGCGATCGCGGCTGCACGCTGGCCGCGGCGGGCGGCGCGCTGGCCCTCGGCCACCGATTCGGCGAACTCAGCCGTGTCGAGCTGATGGTCGCTTTCGGTATTGAACCCGTAGGTGTCGCCCTGCTGGAGCAGGTAGGCCGGTGGCGCGCCTTCGGGCCGGTCCGGCTCGATCGCTTTGCCGAGCCGGTTGAGCGTCACGCGCATATTGTTGGCGGCCGCATCTGGCTCCATCTCCGGCCAGAGCGCCTCGAGCACGCGGTCGCGTGGGAGCGCTCGCCCACGCTCGGTCAGCAACAGCTGAAATAGCTGGCGCGCCTTGCTGCTGCGCCAGTCGCGGTCGCGCACCTCTTGGTCGCCGCGCCAGATCCCGAATGCGCCCAGCGTTCGGATTCGCAGTGTATACGGCGGGCGGTAGACCAGCCGGCTCAGGGCCTCTTCGGCGGCCTCGCGCACCGGCGCGCTGCGATCCTTCAGCAGCGCGCGCAGCGATGGGTAGGCCGCGGCCGCGCCAAGTTCGCCCAGCAGCCGGGCCGCGCGAGCACGGATAGGTGGCTCCGGCGCTTCCAGCAGCCCACGCAGGAGATCGGTGGCCTGATCCGGCATCTGCCGGCGCAGCAGCTGGCTCGTGGCCGGCGGTGCGATGTTCTCACGGATCGCCGCGACCACCACATCCTGCATCGCGGCAAGCGGCAGCATGGGGATGAAGCTCTGATCGTCGTCGGCGACCAGTGCCCAGCCCGCGCGGAGCGCCGCCTGGCGCGCCACCTGATCGGCGCAGAGGCCGGCCAGATAGGCAGTATAGAGCTGCGCGCTGATC
>DATFXE010000137.1:0-16938 GCA_035258585.1 Roseiflexaceae bacterium
GCGCCGCTGCGAAGAATCACCAGCATGTGCTGGTGATCGTCAGCCCCGACGATTACGAGGCGACTCTGGCCGCGCTGCGCGAGGATCGTGTGACGCCTGAGCTGCGCCGACGGCTGGCTGCGCGCGCGTTCGCCCACACCGCCGCCTATGACGCCACGATCGCCACTTATTTGAGCGAAGAAGCGTTTCCCGAGACGTTGCCGCTGGCGTTCCATAAGGCCCAGGATCTGCGCTATGGTGAGAATCCGCATCAGCCAGCCGCGCTGTATGGCGATTTCGGCCAGTTCTTTGAGCAGCTGCACGGTAAAGAGCTTTCCTACATCAATATTCTCGATATTGCCGCTGTTCAGGAGCTGATCGAGGAGTTCGCGCCTGACGAAGGCAGCGCGCTGGCGATCGTCAAGCATACCAACCCTTGCGGGGTTGGCCTGGGCGCGACGCCGCTGCAAGCCTGGGAGCGCGCCTACGCTACCGATCGCGAGGCGCCGTTCGGCGGCATTATCGCCGTGAATCAAACGCTCGATATCGCCCTAGCCCGAGCGATCGACGAGATCTTTTCAGAGATCGTTATCGCGCCGGCCTTCGCCGAAGATGCGCTGGAGCTATTGCGCCGCAAGAAGAACCGCCGCCTGATGCGCGCCGTCAGGCCGGTTGGACGCAGTAGCGGCAAGACGACCTCGCCGCTACTGCACAGCGTGCCCGGCGGCGTGCTGGTGCAGCAGCCCGACCGCACGCCGCTGGCCGAGGAGGAGCTGCGCGTGGTGACAAGGCGCGCGCCTAGTGAGAATGAGCTGGCTGCGCTGCGCTTCGGCTGGCGCGTGGTCAAGCATGTCAAGTCGAACGCGATCGTCTACGCCAGCGCCAGCGGCACCCTGGGTATTGGTGCCGGCCAGATGAGCCGGGTCGACAGCTCGCGGCTGGCGATCTGGAAGGCCCAGAACGCCGGGCTGTCGCTGGCGGGCTCGGCCGTGGCCAGTGATGCGCTGTTTCCTTTTCCCGATGGCGTTGAGGCGGCCGCTGCGGCCGGCGCCACGGCGGTCATTCAGCCTGGCGGCTCGCTGCGCGACGACGAGGTGATCGCCGCGGCCGACCGGCTCGGGATGGCGATGGTGTTTACGGGCAGGCGGCACTTCCGGCATTAAGTCCTAAGTTTCGAGTTCTAAGTTTTGAGTTTTGAGTTACGATGCTAACAACTCAGAACTTAGAACTCAAAACCACTTGGAGATAGTACGTGCAATTCGACAATCAAGGACTCATCCCAGCTATTGTGCAGCACGCGCGTAGCGGCGAGGTGCTGATGCTCGGATATATGAATGAAGCGGCGTTGCGGCAAACGATCGAGAGCGGGCTGGTGACGTTCTGGAGCCGCAGTCGCCAGTCGCTCTGGCAGAAGGGCGAGACATCGGGGAATGTCCTGCGGTTGGTCGAGCTGCGGCAAGATTGCGATGGCGATGCCCTGCTGGTGTTGGCCGAGCCGGCCGGCTCCACCTGCCATACCGGCGAGCCAAGCTGCTTTTACCGGCGGCTGGATGGCGAACCGGTGCGAGAACGTGTCCCGGCTAGCGGCATGCTGACGGAACTCAGCGATTTGATCGCCCGGCGCGCGGCCGAGCGGCCGGAAGGCTCATATGTTGTGAAGATGCTCGATGGCGGCGTGGATCGCATCGGCAAGAAGATCGGCGAAGAGGCTGCGGAAGTGATCATTGCCGCGAAAAACAATTCGGCACCTGAACTAACTTGGGAGCTGGCCGATCTGTTGTTTCACAGCATGCTGCTATTGGCGCGCCAGGGCGTGTCAACCGAAGCCATCTGGGCCGAGCTGCGACGGCGGCATAGCTAGGACAAGGGAACATCATGCTGTTTGCGTCACAAGGTGCATGATAGTGCCGATTTCATCTGTCTAAAGAAAGAAAAGTACCACTGCGAAGGATCACACGAGGGCACGTATAACCCCTGTTTTTTGGTGGGGCTGGGGTACAGTGAAACGCTACATGCAAGGGTGCAAATGGGGACGCAGGCGGAAGGGCTCTATCAGGCGTTGTTTCAACATGCCGGCGATGCGATCTTCGTGATCGACGCGGAGACGATGGCGATTGCCGCCGTGAACCCGGCGGCTGAGCGCCTGTGCGGCTACACCGAGGCCGAACTACAGGTCATGATGCCATCGCATCTGATCGCGCCTGTGCTTGCCGGAAGCCTGCGGCAGTACGATGGCACATTGCGCATGCGCAACGGCCAGAGCGTACCTGTGTCGATCGGCATCAGCGAGGTTGTGTTCGATGGGACGCCGTATTTGCTGATGATCGTCCGCGATGCCAGCGAGCAGAAGCTGCAATTCGAGCGTGAGAAACTGGCTGGTATGGGACGCCTGACCGCTTCGATCGCCCATGAGATCAACAACCCGCTTCAGGCATTGCAAAATACGCTCCATCTGCTACTCAGCCGGCCGTTTCCCGATGGGAAGCGCGATCAGCTGCTGAGTATGGCTCAGGTGGAGGTCGAGCGATTGGCTGGGCTGGTTCAGCGGATGCTGGAGTTGCACCGGCCTTCCAGCAAGGACATGCGCCCGCTCTCGGTGCATGTGTTGCTGGAGAGCGCTCTGGCTGGCGCCGCCGGCACGCTACAGGAACATCACGTCTCGGTCGAGCGTGACTGGGCCGAGCGCCTGCCATGGGTGATTGGCATTGGCGGTCATCTGCGGCAAGTCTTTGTGGATCTGGCGGTCAACGCCGTCGAGGCGATGCCGGGAGGTGGTCGCTTGCTGATCCGCACACGTATCGAAGCTGGCGCGCATGAAAGCGCCGCACCACGTGTGCTGGTGGAATTCGCCGACAGCGGGCCGGGTATTCCCGAGAGCGAGGCCCAACGAATATTTGAGCCGTTCTATTCCAGCAAGAAAAACAGCGCGGGATTGGGGCTGGCGATCAGCTTTAGCATTATCGAGCGTCACGGCGGCACGCTCTCGGTCAGCAGCAGCGGAAATGGCACGATATTTCGCGTCGCGCTGCCGGCTGCGGCCCTGCCCAGCCGATAACAATGCTGTACTAACGCCGCGTGGAGAGCCGCGGCCCACCGCCGTACCGCACAAGATAGAGCATCAGCAGCAGCAAAAGAGATCCCAGCACTGCCCAGAGCAGATCGAAGCTGACTGTGCCGACATGAATCGGCAGGAGGGGCGGGATCGCCACGAATGACGCCAGCGATGTGCCAAGGTAGGCGCCGACTACCCCGACGATGATCGAGATCATAAACCCACCTGGGCTAAAGCCGACCACCCACTGCGCGATAGCCGCACAGATGCCGGCGATGATCAACAAGATCGATAACTGCAGTAGGTCCACCAGTTCCTCCTGTTAAGACGCGCGAGACAGTGGAATCCAAATGTATTGACCGCTGCATAAGCAGCTAAAGATGGCTGCTGGGGAGGTCTGGAGGGGCCCGACTACCCTCTGGGTGCCCCCTCCAGACCTCCCCAGAGGTGGGGGTGTGGGGGCGGCCTCGTGCCCACACCCAGAGGGTACCCGGCGTCGCCCCCACACCCCCACCAAAAAGTATAGCTATTTGTACAGCCCTCAGTAGTGCAGCGCAGGCCGTTCGCCAAGCATTACTTCATCGGCGCGCGACTGAGCGGCGCGTGCGCAGGACACTGAGCAAGCCTACCAACAAAATCGATCCGAGCGTCGTCCAGACTAGTTCGATGGTGCGTGTGCCAACCTGAATGGGAAGTATTGCCGGCAGGTGAAGCGAGCGCGCAAGCCAATCCCCGATCAGCCCGCCGACAACTCCGACAATTGTGGCCCCGATCATGCCACCCAACGAGAAGCCGATCAGAAATTCGGCAAGCGCGCCGATCAGACCAGCGATCGCCAGCAGGATCAGCGTCTCAAGTAGCGACATTCGACATTATCTCCTTGTTCGACGAAGCTCTCATATATTAGCCTCTGTCATTGCGATTGGCCTTGTAATAACGTCGATCGTCCAAATCGATCACCGATGGCCGTCGCCGTGATAGTCTGCTCGGCTGATCAGCCCAATAATCTTCTTCGTACTGCCAGGGCTGTACCCCCAGGTTGAGCAGACGTGCCACAAACCAGCTCACAGTAAAGGTCGGGATGACATTGGTGAATGGTATGAGTGCCTCGATCGTGGCTTTGTTGCGCAGGTTGTATAAGCCCATGCGATCCAGCGCGACCCAAAGTATGGGGGCTGAGAAGATGTCGAGGCCAAAATCGAGCAGGTCGAGCACGATCACCAAGGGTAGCGGGATATAGCGCATGGTGGTGAAGAAATCGACGTCGGGTGGGATGTGCAGGCGGCGTATACTGCGCGCCAGCAGGACCAGGCCGATGCTAGCCAGCACAACACTCACGCCCATCGCAATCAGCAGGAGCGTGAAAATGCCACGCAATGATTCAATGAATGTATCCATCTTAGTCCTATGATCTCCATTATGCCTGCGATCGCACTTGCCAAACGCGGCGCAACAGTAGGCCGACGCCGAGCAGCAGTCCAATCAGCGCCAGTGTCGAAAACTCTAGCACCGCGCCGAAGCGCGGCTGCCCTGCATCCAGCAGCGCCAACACAGGCGGCGGCGCTGTGATGGCGAACAGCCCCGCAACGATGGGATTGTCCGGCCTCGCCGCGAATAACCTGAGCAGGACTCGCGCCATCAACAGCGCGGTGGTGCCGCCGAGAGCATAGGCAACGATATGACGAAGGTTGAGCGGGTTCTGGTGCATGTATTGCATAACTCGTAGTTCGTCGTCCATAGCGACATGATACAGAGTTTTATGCAATATGCAACACACATGCCCTGCGATAGCTATCCGCGAGTGAGGGGATTGGCCGCGGACGAACACGCACGAACTCCATGGAAACCCTCCCGCACCTTGTGTGTGGTGGCATCAATTACAACTCAGTCAAGGGGCGGGGGGTGAGCGCCCACAGATTGTGGTGACGCCCAGATCAATGTTGTTATCGACAGTGTTTTCAGCGTAGCGTAGAGGGCAGAATGCCGAGTTGCCCGCGATATTTCGTGACAGTGCGGCGTGCGACGTCGAAGCCGCGCCCTTTCAAAATCTCCACAATGTCCTGATCGGTGAGCGGCGTGGATTCGTTGGTGATCAGCTCGTTGATCACATCCTTGACTGAGAGGGAGGCGGTGAAAAAGTGGCTGAACGGCACGATCTCCTTGTTGGGGATCTGCACATACTTATTTGCCGTGGCGCGGCTGACGGTCGACTCATGGACGCCGATGGCGGCCGCGACCTCGGCGCGCGTCAGCGGGGCGAGGTGCCGCACGCCGTGGCGCAGATATGCTTCCTGGCGCTCGATCAGATACTCGGCGATCCGGCGGATCGTCTCGCGCCGCTGGCGCAGATTGGTCAGGAACAGGCGTGCCCGCGAGACGAAGGTGCTGAGATGTTCGCGCTCATCCGGCGAGATATCCTGCTGACCGCGCGCCATGGCTTGGGCGAGTTCCTGATAGAGCGGGTTAAGACGCAAATAGAAGCGCCGCGACTCGACGACCTCGGCAACCAGCTGGCCGCTCTCTTCGCGGATAATTACATCCGGCATCAGATAGGAGGTATCGATGGTGTTGGCGCTCTCGCTAGCGCGCTCGAGCGGGAACGGGCGCAGATGCTGGCGCATAAAATCGCGCGCGGCCACCACATCGTCATAGGTAATGCCTAGGGCCTGGGCGATCGCGCCATAGCGATGCTCGCCCAGATCGAACCAGTAATCGGCCACAATCTCACGTAGATGCGGGTTGCTCATGCCCTGACGCTCCAGCCTGGCCAGCTGAATCAGCAGGCACTCCTGAACGTCTCTTGCGCCCAGGCCGGCTGGCCCAAACTCTTGCAGCCGCAACAGCACGTGCTCGACACGCGCCGGCTCGACTTGCATCATCGCGGCGATCTCTTCGACACTGCCGTCGAGAAAGCCGTGATCGTCGAGCGAGCCGACCAGATAATCGACGATCGCATGATCGCGCTCGGGCAAGCTGACGTGCAGGTCGCGGCGGACCGCCTCATGCAGCGATGTGGGCGCGGCGACGGCCAGCAGCGGGTCGAACTCGTCGTCGGCGGCCGGCGTGCTGGCATCATCACGCTCAGCCTCGGCCAGCTTGAGATCCTCGTGCAGGCAGTAGATGCAGGTTGCGCCGCTGAGTGGCCGGCCACAGCGACTGCACAGCGACTCCTCGCTCTCGACCTGATCGAGCGCCGGGTTTTCCGCCAGCTCGGCCTGGACCAGCTGCTGCAGATCTTGTGTCGAGAGCACCAACATATTGTTGAGCGCGATCAGCGCTGGGGAAGCTTTCATCTGCTGTTGCGGCAGCAGATTCATGCCCATGGACATATCCATCATGGTGTAACCTCAAGGCGTTTTCAGTCGTCTTATATGTAAAACCAGCATCCTATCACGTTCGTATCATGATTGTGCAATCGCCGGGCGGCTCGCCATCGGTTAGACTTTGACCACTGGCACGTAACCTGCTACCACATCGCACAGTGTACAGCAGCCCGATTGGCGACAGATTAAGAACCACCTCCGTATTTTAGCAGGAGGAATCCAGTGATCAACGTGCATATCTCCCGCGTCGCCAGCGCACCCACGACGGTGGCTCGCGCTCCACGTCGCGGGCTGTTGGGCTTCTGGATGCTGTTCGCTCTTGAGGCGGCGTTTGTAGCCGGCGCACTGGCGCTGGTGCTGATGATGCTGCCGGCACGCGCCCCGCTTGCTCGAAGCAACGATTACGCAACCATTCGCGATGCTGTCTGGGCACGCGTGAATGGGACGATCAACGACCCGCTGATCGATATCGCGCCTGGTGTCAGTGTGCGATCTAGCAGCGTGCGCGGCTTTGCGTTGAACGGACAAACGTATTACTACTATTTCGACGGCCAGCCTGGCTTTGACCCGCTGAGCCGCGGCGCTGTCCTTCAGCGTGATGTCGAGGTCGTGTTGCGTGATGGCGACGGGCCGAAGCCGCTTGTGATTTACGAAATTATTCACTGAGCAAGAGCCGTGCCATGATGTCATGGTACGGTTTCTGCTAAGGAGCTCGCGATAGCGAAAGGCTGGATGGATCGATCCATCCAGCCTTTCGCTATCGCGAGCAAGACCTACTGCGATGCGTGCAGTCGTTTTTTGAACTGCTCAGGCGGCAAGCTCAGGCGCCTCGCGGCCTCTTCCTCGTCGCCATCGCTCTGGCGGAGCGCCTCGAACAGCATGACTCGCTCGACCTCGGCCAGCACTGCCCTCAGCGCCTCACGATTACGCACACGCGTGGCCAGGTCGATCTGGGTGGGGATGCCGTGCTGCGACAGGTTGAGGTTGTGGCTGGTGATCACACTGCCCTGCGAGAGCACCACCGCGCGCTCGATCTCGTTTTCGAGCTGGCGCACGTTGCCCGGCCAGTCGTACTTTTCGAGCAGCTCCAGCGCTTCCTCGGAGATCTTGGTTGGGGGGGCACCTGGCTTGTAGCGATACTTGTCCAGGAAGTGTTCGATCAGCACCGGGATATCGGCACGGCGCTCGCGCAATGGCGGCATGTGGATGTTGATCACATTCAGCCGATAGTAGAGATCCTCGCGGAAGTTGCCGGCTTTGACTTCCTCCAGCAGATCGCGGTTGGTGGCCGTCAGTACGCGCACGTCGACTTTGACGACGCCGGTGCCACCGACGCGCTCGATCTCGCCTTCCTGCAGCACGCGCAGCAGCTTTTTCTGCACCGGCAGCGTGATCTCGCCAACCTCATCCAGAAAGATTGTGCCTTTGTGCGCGAGCTCGAAGCGGCCTTTGCGCTGTGCGAGCGCACCAGTGAATGCGCCTTTCTCGTGCCCAAACAGCTCGCTCTCGATTAAGGTTTCGGGCAGCGCCGCGCAGTTGACTTTTATCAGCGCGTTGTTGCGACGGGCCGAGTTCTGGTGGATCAGATTGGCGGCCAGCTCCTTGCCGGTGCCGGTCTCGCCGCTGATCAGCACGGAGGCATCCGAGGTGGCCACGCGGCCGATCGTCTTGTAGATCTGGCTCATGGCTGGGCTGAGGCCGATCATCCGCTCGCGCAGCTCGGCGCGCTCCTCCAGCGAGCGGACGCGCGACGCCAGCGCCTGATGCTCGAACAGCCGCTTGACGACGACAAGCACCTCGTCCAGGACGAATGGCTTGTTGAGGTAATCGTAGGCACCGGCCTGCATAGCGCGAATAGCGATCGACGAGGTGCCGTGTGCGGTGATCAGGATCACCGGGATATCGATATTATTTTCTCGCAGGCGCTCGATCAGATCCAGTCCATTCACGCCTGGCATCTGGAGGTCCATGAGCAGCAGGCCAAAGCCGTGCTCACCCTGGAGCTGCTCAAGCACCGCCGTTCCGCTGCCAACGCCCGTGACCTCATACCCCTCGCCGCGCAGCAGGTCGGAGAGCACTTCAACGGTCGCCGGCTCGTCGTCGGCGACCAGAATTCGGCCAAGAGTTTCTTTATTTGACGCCACTTGCGCCCCCATAATCGTTGCAGATCGCAGCTTGCAGATTGTAGATTCTCAATGAGAAAGCCAATCGGCAACCTACAATCGCGATCTGTCATTCCACGCACGTGGTGGCTCGCTATCGTTGTGCTCACTCGAAGTATGGGTTATTGTATCACAGTCGCTTGATCTGTGCGCCGAGCGCTTGCAGCCGCTGTTCGATCCGCTCATAGCCACGATCGATCTGGCCGATATTGTAGATGACGCTGCGGCCCTGGGCGCACAGTGCGGCGATCAGCAGCGCCATGCCGGCGCGGATATCAGGACTGGGCAGCCCCTCTGGCTCACCATAGAGCTGGCTGCGGCCGACCACCACCGCGCGGTGTGGGTCGCACAGAACGATCTTGGCGCCCATGGCTATCAGCCGGTCAACGAAGAATAGTCGGCTCTCGAACATCTTCTCGTGGATCAGCACCGTGCCGCGCGCCTGGGTGGCTACCACCAAAGCAATGCTGATCAGGTCGGGGTTGAAGCCGGGCCAGGGGGCCGAGTCGATCTTGGGGATAGCGTTGTGGGCGTCTTCCTGAACGCGCAGCTCTTGCTCAGCTGGAACGACGATATCGTCGCCTTCATCCTGCCAGCGCACGCCAAGCTTGCCGAACGCGATCCGGGTCATGCGGTGGTCGCGCGGGCGGGCTCCGGCGATTCGGATCGCACTGCCGGTGACGGCCGCGAGGCCAATGAACGAGGCGACCTCCATGAAGTCCGGGCCAATTGTGTACTCGCCGCCACCCAGGCCCGACACACCGGTGATCGAGAGCATGTTGGTGCCGATACCGTCGATCCGCGCGCCTAGGGCATTCAAGAAGTGGCACAGATCCTGGACGTGCGGCTCGGACGCGGCGTTGCAGATCGTGGTGTCGCCCTCTGCCAGCACCGCCGCCATCACCGCCTGCTCGGTCGCTGTGACGCTCATCTCGTCGAGGAACAGATCCGCGCCACGCAGGCGTTCAGCGCGCAGCACATACTCGCTTGGCGTGACCTCAATCGCTGCGCCCAGGCTGTGCAGCGCCAGAAAGTGCGTGTCGAGCCGGCGCCGGCCGATCACGTCGCCGCCTGGGCGCGGCAGCGTGACGTGGCCGCGCCGGGCCAGCAGCGGGCCTGCCAGCAGAATCGAGGTGCGAATCTTGCGCGCTAGCGCGGCATCCGGCTCGGCCTCGCCCACCCCGGCAGCACGGATCGCCCAACCATGATCGCCATGCGGCTGGATGCACGCGCCGAGCTTCTGGAGCAGCCCGATTTTGGTGCTGACATCGCCGATCTGGGGAATATTGCGGAGAACCACATCGCCGTCGGTCAGCAGCGTGGCGGCCAGCAGCGGCAGCGCAGCGTTCTTGTTGCCGGCCGGCGTCACCGTGCCGCTGAGCCGCTGCCCACCCTCGATCACAAAGCGTTCCACAAATCCTCCTGAGAGAAGTTTTGAGTGCTGAGTTCTGAGTTTTGAGTTGACGACGCACAACTCAAAACCCAGCACTTAGAACCCATAACTAATCTTTTTTGGGTGGGTTCAGCTCGCGCTGCTTGCGCCGGAAAGGGATGGCGTGCTTTATCCGGCTGGCCAACCCGCCCTCGCCCGTGGTACGGGCGGCGGCCTGATCGGCCAGATTGCGTGCGCTGGCGATGATCTCTCTGGCGCGGGCACGCCCGATCGCGATCGCCTCCCGGGAGATCTGCTTCATCTGCTCGGTCGAGACGATCTCGCCGCTCTCGAACCAGCGCCATGCGACGACGCCGGTGGTATAGGTGCCGGCGTAGGCGATTGCGACTTTGGGGACGATTCCCCAGACAGGGATCAACCCGACCAGGCTGCGCGCGGCCTGGCGCCACAGGAAGGCGCCGCCGATCACCGGGATGACTTCGCGAATACGCGATTGGAACTCGGGCGGCGCGCCGTATGCCAGCGCCAGACGGTACACCAGCAGGGCCTGGTTCTTGGTCAGCACGATAATGTCGGCGGCGGCGAATGGGATGCTCAGGATTGGGATTTGCTCGGGCACCCCCGACGCCAGCGAGTAGGTCGCGTTGGTCAGCGAGGTGGCGCCGATCAGGTCGCGCGCGTAGATCGCGCGCAGGCCAGGGAGGCGGCGCGCTGCCGCCAAGTGCAGCTCGGCCGGCAGGCGCGCCAGCACAGCCGTGGCCAGTTTGTCGGCCGCGTCGAGCGCGGCCGGGTCGGCAATGGCGACCGTGCGTGCGCGGATCATCGGCGAAAGAGCGGCCTGGCCAGGCAGCATCCGCTCGCCATAGAACAGTGCCACCAGGAATGGCGCCGACAGCGCTTCCAGCTTGCCGAATGAAGCCGTCTCGGCTGGGCTGAGTGATTGACGCGTGTCCACGGCGAGCAAAAGCATATCTGCGCCGGATAGATCGGCGGCACGCTCGGAAGCACGCTCGATCGGGATGACCTCGAGCGGGTTAGGGCCGTCGATTGGGTATCGCTCGGGGCCGCGGCGGAGCAACGCTTCGAGCTGTTCGAGCGCCGCGGTGTGCCCGACGGCGGCGATCGTCAGCGGGCGCTCGCTTTCATCGCGGATCGCGTTGACATCAAGCTCGCGTAGCGTACTCCAGATATTGCCAAAGTCAGTCCATTTCGGCACAGGCGTACCTCACTTATCTTGCTTCGCCTTGATCCGGTTTGCAAGGCGTGTGCCGGCAACGTGGTAGGCGATAGCGGCGCAGGCTTCGTTCGCACTCTGCCTCTATGTCGCTCTCTTACTGCTCTGTGCATTGATTGATTGTTTATCTCCAGGTGGGGGTTCGGGGCGGCCGGGTGCCCACACCCAGAGGGGACCCGGCGTCGCCCCCGAACCCCCACCTGGGGAGGTATAGAAGGGTCTTCGGTCCTCTACACCTCCCCAGTGAAGATATGAGTTGTATGTACAGAAATAAGTAATCGTTGTGATTCCGTATAATAGGCAGCATATAGAAGCATTATAGCATGTGGATTTCAATCTGTTCCTGATGCGAAGATGAAACGCCTGGTGTCGCCGGCGAACTGACGCGATCACAGCCGCCAGAAAACCGGCATCACGGCGAGCAGTGTCACGAAGCAGACCAGCGCGAGCCAGGACCCGACGCGCAAGAAATCGCGGAAGGTGTAGTTACCGGGCCCCATCATCAGCACGTTGACGGGATGGGCGATGGGTGTTAAAAACGCGGTGGAGCAGCCGATCGCCACCGCCACTGCGACAGCAGGCGGGTTGACGCCTAGATTGACCGCGGCGCTGACAGCGATCGGGCCCATTATCAGCGCCGTTACTTGGCCGCCCACGAACTGCGTTAGCAGCGCTGTGGCGATATACAGAGCGGCGATCAACGCCAGAGGCCCGGCCGATGCCAATGTAGCGGTAAAGAAGGCGCCGATACGCGTCGCCAGGCCAGTTGCCACAAGCGCGGTGCCGATCGGCAGCATGCCTGCAATCAGCACCACCACGCGCCACTCGATCGCGTTATAGGCCACGTCCATATTCAGGCAGCTAGTAAGTACCAACGCGACCGCGCCGGCCAGCATGGCTTCGGCGGTGGGCACCAAGCCGAGCGCGGAGAGCAGCAATACGATCGCTGTAATGAGCACGGTCAGGCGGGCTTTGGCCGGAGTTGGATGTGGCCTGGCTCCACTGTCGTCGAGCACAATATAGCCAGGCTCTTCGGCCAGCGAGTGGATCGCCTCGGGCGGGCCGACCATCAGCAGCGCGTCGCCGGCCTGGAGCACGAAGTCGCCCACATCCGTGCGGTAGCTGCGGCCTTCGCGCCACAGCGCCACGGTGGTCAGGCCATACTTCGTTCGGAAGCGCAGGCTCTTGAGCGTCTGCCCGATGGCCGGCGAGCGTGGCGCTATGACTACCTCGCTCATACGTACCGGCAGGCCGCGCGCCTGATCCCGGTGGTGACCATCGCGCCCGATGGTCGTCCGCTGCGCTTCGAGTTGCCGCACGCGCTCCTCGCGACCCAGCACCAGCAGAATATCGTTGGGCTCGATCAGGTCGGTCGGCGCCGGCGGTATCTTGGCCTCGCGCCCACGCCAGATCCCTACCACCGTGACGCCCAGACGCGACCCGATCACGCACTCTTCGAGCGTCTGCAAGACCAGCGGCGAATCCGGCTCGACGCGCGCTTCCCAGAGCCGCTCCGCCAACTGATAGGTCTCGCTCAGGTCGGCGCTGGGCAGGGCAGTGCGCCCGACTGACTCGCGGCGCGGCAGCAGTTTGCGCCCGATCAGCAGCATGTAGGTTGTGCCGGCGATCACCAATGCAACGCCAGTAGGTAAGAAGTCCAGCATTGTCAACGCGCGCTGGTTCTGGGCACGCAGCGCGCCGCTCAGCACAATATTGGCGGTGGTAAAGAGCGTGGCCATCCCACCCAGCAGGGTGCCGTAGCTCAGTGGCATCAGCACTTTAGATGTCGGCACATTCGATCGGCGGGCGACATTTACGGCCGCCGGCAGCAGCACGGCGCCGGCCGCGATATTGTTCATCACCAGTGAGAGCAGCGCGCCGGCCAGCATAAACACCGCGATGATGCGCTGTTCGCCGGTGCCGCTGAGCCGCGCCAGCCGGTCGGCCAGCCACTGGACGACGCCGTTGCGCTCCAGCGCCGCCGTGATCACGAATAGGCCGACGATCGCGATCACCGCCGAGCGGCTGAAGCCGGCCAGCGCCTGATCCGGCGGCAGAATGCCACTGAGGCCCAGCGCCAGCAGCACCAGCAGCGCCACCAAATCGGGCCGGAGGCGATTGCTGACGATCAGCGTAAGCGCGATACCGACGATAATCAGCAGCTCGATCTCTTGCGCAGAAAGCGCGGTCATAGGCCGTGGTCTTGTCCATCTTGGTGGCGTCGCGTTCACGCCACGGCGCGGTGGTGTATTGTAGCACACAGCCGAGCAAAAGGCCGCTGGCGCAACTCCGCCAGCCTCAAAAATTTGACGCCGGCCCGGTTCCACGCTACAATATGCCTGTTTTAGCGAGCGAATCGCTGCTTTTTTGTGTATAGCGCAGATCGAAGTATGTTTGAAAGTCTCTCCGACCGTCTACAGGCGGTCTTTCAAAAATTAGGCGGCAAAGGCAAGCTCACCGAGGACGACGTTCGCGAGGGTATGAAGCAGGTGCGCCTGGCGCTGCTCGAAGCCGACGTCAACTTCAAGGTTGTCAAAGATTTTGTCGCCAAGGTGACCGAGCAGGCGATCGGCGAAGAGGTTACAAAGAGCCTCACGCCGGCGCAGCAAGTGGTCAAAATCGTCAACAACGAGCTGATCGAGCTGCTTGGCAAGGCCAACGTGCCTCTACAAGAGGCCCGGCCCGGCCCGACTGTGATTCTGCTGATTGGCTTGCAGGGCGCCGGCAAGACGACACTGGCAGCCAAGCTGGCACTGCACCTGCGCAAGAAGGGCAAGCGCCCACTGCTGGTCGCGGCAGATGTCTACCGGCCCGCCGCGATCACCCAGCTCGAGTCGCTCGGCCGCCAACTCAATATCCCGGTTCACTCCGAAGGGACACAGGCCAGCCCGCCGGATATCGCGCGCAACGCGCTGCAGCGCGCACGCAATGAGGGCTTGAACTATGTGATCGTCGATACCGCCGGCCGGCTGCAGATCGACGATAGGCTGATGGTCGAGCTGGAGCAGATCGATCAGGCGGTCCATCCGAGCGAGAAGCTGCTGGTGGTCGACTCGATGATCGGCCAGGAAGCGGTTCGGGTAGCCGAAGAGTTCAACCGCCGTGTCGGGCTGACCGGCGTGGTCATGACCAAGATCGACGGCGATGCGCGCGGCGGCGCGGCGCTCTCGGTGCGCGCTGTCACGGGTGTGCCGATCAAGTTCCTGAGCACCGGCGAGAAGGTGGCCGAGGACACGCTCGAGCCGTTCCACCCAGATCGGCTGGCCTCGCGCATCCTGGGCATGGGCGATATGCTCTCGCTGATCGAGCGCGCCGAGCAGATCTACGATGAAGATCAGGCCAGGAAGATGGAGAAGAAGCTCCGTAAGGGCTCCTTCGACTTCGAGGATTTCCTGGCGGCCATGCAGCAGATGCGTAAGCTTGGCTCGCTTCAGCAGATCCTGTCGATGATCCCTGGCTTCGGTCAGATCGCTCGCGACGAAGAGCTCGTGAGCGAAAAGGATCTGAAGCGGATCGAGGCGATCATCTTTTCGATGACCAAGCAGGAACGCCGCAACCCTGATATCATCAAGGGCCGGCGCAAGGAGCGCATCGCGAAGGGCAGCGGCACCCAGGTTCAGGAAGTGACCGGTTTGGTCAGCCAGTTCAAGCAGATGCAGCGCATGATGAAAAAGATGGGCAGCGGCGGCAGAGGTATGGACCCGCGCGAGCTGATGCGTAGGATGCGCTAAAGAGAAAGCAGGTGTCAGGGCACAGGGAAGAGCATTCCGTTGAGGCCGGCCACCTGTAACCTGTAACCTACATTTGGAGGCACACACAGCACTATGGTAGTTATTCGTCTACGGCGCCAGGGCAAGACTAAGCAGCCCAGCTATCGCTTAGTGGTGGCGGATTCTCGCTCGCCGCGCGATGGCAAGTTCATCGAGATCATTGGCCACTATAATCCGGTTCGCCAGCCCAAAGAGTTGGTGGTGAAGGGCGACCGCGCCCGCTACTGGATCGGCGTGGGCGCGCAGCCATCCGACACAGTCGCCCGCCTGCTCAAGCAGGTCAACGTGCTGGACGAGGCCGGGAAGGTCACGCCTGCGCCGGCTGAGGCGAACGCGTAGCGACCGATGACCAATGACCAAGGACCAATGTGCCGGTCGGTGCGTTCGTCCTTTGTCTTTCGTCTTTGGTCCATTCGAGGGTCTATGAAAGCACTGCTTGAGTATATGGCCCGCAATCTGGTGGACAACCCCGAAGCCGTACAGATCAAAGAGCGCACTGGGCGCTATACGGTCACATACGAGCTGACTGTCGCGCCCGACGAGACCGGCAAAGTGATCGGGCGCAGCGGGCGAGTCGCCAAGTCCATTCGCGACCTGATGAGCGTGGCTGCGGCGCGGCAGAACAAGCGCGTCCATGTCGATATTGAGTAATTGTAAATTGTAAGTTGTAAATTCAAGAAATGCAATTTACAATTTACAATTTACAATTTGCAATGACAGAACAACCCCCTTCCCCAGATGAATACCTCATGATCGGCGAGGTCGTGGCGCCATTCGGCATTCGCGGCCAAATCAAGGTGAAGTCCTACACCGACAACGTCGATCATCTTCGCCGGCATATCCGCACTGTCTATCTTGGCCCCAAACGCCAATCCTATCCTCTCAAGGGTGTTATTGAACATAAGCCAGGGCTGCTGATTTTGTCGCTTGGTGGCGTAACCAAGCGCGAGCAAGCCGAGGATCTGCGCAGCTCCGAAGTGGCGATTCTCGAGCGCGATGCGGCCCCGCTGGACGAAGGTGAGTATTTCATTCACCAGCTCTACGGCTTGACCGTCCTGACTGAGGATGGCGCCGTGATTGGCAAGGTGCGCGAGGTGCTGGAGACCGGCGCCAGCGAGGTGCTGGTGGTGACGCGCCCCGGCCAGCCCGATGGCCTGATCCCCATGATCCGCGATGTGATCCAGGAGCTCGACATCCCTGGCGGTCGCATTGTCGTGCGCGTGCTCGAAGGGCTGCTGGAGACACGCGAGACCAGCTGATCTGCATCTGATCGTGGAGACGCGCTTCTGCTACCCATTCGCGAAGATTTTGGCGCGATTGGGTGCGGAAGGCGCTGCCGCGTTCGGTTGATTTTTGACCTCGCGCATGCTAGAATCCTCAGTAGGGCGCGCACCACCACGCTCCACTCGTACCAGCCGGACCCGTAAGCACGCTCCACCCAATCGTATCCAGAGAGAGCGCACGAGAACACAACATGCCTGAGCAAACCCTCCCAAGCTCGCGCAAACCCAAGCTGCCTGGCCTCGACTCCGAAGTCACTCCGATGCTCGGCGTTGGGCTGGGCTTGACAGGCTTACTACTGGGCTTGCGCCCGCGCCTGGCGGCCTGGCCGCTGGCGCTGATGGCTGTAGCTGCGCTGCTCTACCGCGACCCCGATCGAGTGACACCCGATACGCCCGAAGCGCTCTTTGCGCCGGCCGACGGCGTGGTGATCGGCGTCGAGGAACTGTACGAGCATCGCTTTCTCCACACCGACGCCGTGCGGGTAGCGATCGCCGCTTCACCATTCGATGTGCCGGTCCACCGCAGCCCGGCGGCCGGACGTGTCGGCTACCTGGAACACATCCCCGGCCAGTACGGGCCGATCTGGGATCTGAGTGCCGCCGAACACAACGAGCGGCAGTATATCGGCGTGAAGACCGAGTGGGGGCCGCTGCTGCTGGCGCTGATCGGCGGGCCGCTGGCCCGGCGAATCGTCTGTCGCGTGAGTATGAGCGAGCGGCTGGAAGCGGGGACGCGGCTGTG
>DATFXE010000138.1:0-6147 GCA_035258585.1 Roseiflexaceae bacterium
GCCGCCGGTACCGCGCCGGCCTGCACCTGAGCGGCCGTAATGATCTTCGGCAGCAGAGTGTCGACCGCGCGGCGCAGGCGCAGCTGTTCGGCCGCCGCAGCCTCCTCGATCGGCAGGTGGCACTGCTTATATTTCTTGCCGCTGCCACACGGGCAAGGGTCGTTCCGTCCGATCTTAGGCATGCGACCTCCGTTAGTTCTGAATAGCGATAGCGTTTGGCGGGTAACGACAAGCTGCCGCCAGCAGGCCGCTGACGGCAGAATGATAGCATAGATCGATCGAGCTGGAAATAAGGCCGATATCCTACCCAGAGATCGCACGTGCCTGCGCGACTGCCGGCAGCCTCTCGTGCGCTCCCTCCGGGGTGCGCGCGGCCGGCAGCGCTAACGCGAAGGTCGCCCCCTGGCCTGGCGCGCTGCGGACGGTGAGCGTACCGCCGTAGCCCTCCACAATCGCGCGGCTGACGCTGAGACCCAGGCCGCGCCCGCTCTCGCGTGTGGTGGTGAAGGGTTGAAAGATCGCGGCCTGGTGCTCGCGCGCGATCCCGCGCCCGGTGTCGATCACCTCCAGCACAACCCGATCGTCGGTGGTGAAGCAGCGCAGCGTCAGCGCGCCGCCGCTCGGCATCGCCGCCACGGCATTGATGATCAGGTTAACCAACACCTCGCGCAGTTCGGCCGCATGCGCCTGAACTGGTGGAATCGGCGCCATCAGCGTGCGGATCGCGATCGCCGGCCGCGGTTCCCAGAACGGGCGTGTCAGGCTGAGGGCATCCTGGATCAGTGCCGGCAGTGCAACCACCTGCGTCGCCGAGCCGACCGTCACAGGTGGGGTGGACGAGAGCATGCGGCGCAGCAGGAAGTGACCGTCGCTTGCGGCCAGCAGAATCGCGCGTAGATCGCGTTGGAGATCGGCAGGCGCGTCGTGCTGGAGAATCTGGGCATGGCCCATCACCGAGGCAAACAGGTTGCCAATGTCGTGGGCCGCCCCGACGGCCAGCGTGGCGCGCAGCCGCGTATCTTCGTGCTCGCGCAGCCTCCGCTCGAGCAGCGCTGTCTGCTCGTCGCGCGCCGCCAGATCATCGCGCGACTGGTCGTATAGCAGCCGCAGGGCAATCAGCGCCGCCAGCTGGCCGGCCAGCGCCAGCGCGGGCGGATCGAGCTGCCCGCGACGCCGAGCCATCGCCAGCCAGCCCAGGTGCTGGCCGGCGCCGCTCAGCGGCAATGTCGCGACCGAGGAGTAGCCGCTCGTGCCAAGCCACTCGGCAAAGGCCGCCGGGCTGCCGGCGGCCTCCGCAGAGGGCGCCGCGAGCGTGACGCCGGCCAGAGTCATGTGGGTGCCGTCGGGCCAATCGCCGGCCAGGAGATCCACACGCGTCGCGGGCAGCAAGCGTGGCAGCACCCGACGCAGCGTCGTGAAGAAGGACCGACCGTCGGCAGCCTCCGCGAGCAATCGCAACAGGGATGCCACATCGGCCGGGTCGGGGGTCGGATGTGTGCGAGGGCCTGTTGTCATAGAACATCCTTAATGACTAAGGACCAAAGACGAACGACCAATGTGGAGGAGCTTTTGGTCATTCGTCCTTCGTCTTTCGTCGAATCTTAGGCGGCTGCCCCATCCACCACATCGGCGAGATCGGCCAGGAACTCGCCGACAGTGCGGGCGCGGGTACGGATATCGGCCAGCGTGGCGCGGTCGCGCGCGTCGAGAGAAAGCACAAAGTGCGGGTGCGCAGCGGCCGCGTCGAGGGGGTCGCGCAGCAGGCTTTCGGCGACGGTCGGGTTGGCGGCGGCCAGCAGCGCCAGCCGCGTGAGCGCAGGCCGGGCGCTCTGGCCAGGGATCAGGCGCGCGCGCTGGTCGGCCGGCGCGGCTGCGGCATGAAACATGAGCATCGATCGGTCCCTTTCTTTTCGCGGATGGCTCCAGAGCAGCCACCAGATCACACCGACGATCACCACTAGGTCGCCTGGGCTGACGACGTAGGTTGTCGCGCCGGCCGGCAACATCAGCCAATCGGAAAGTAGCCATAGCGCCGTCGTCTGAACGACGACATCTTTCGAGCCCATCAGCAGCGTTCCGGGGGCGAATGTGCGCCCAATTTGCTCCAGTGTCCCGGCGTGGATCGGCATCGCGCCGCCGTGCGGGGCCATGACGAGCAGGTTCATGATCACGCCCGCGGCCACCACCGGCACCCCGGCGATCGCGCAGTTGCATAGGCACCAGACGAAGATCGCGGCGACCGACACCAGGAACATACCGGGTATCCAGATGCCCAGCAGGCTGCCGAGCTGCGGCACTGCCGCGATCGCCAACAGCAGCCAGTAGCGCGGCATCCGCGGCGGCCGCCAGATCGCCAGCGCCCCGCCGGCCAGCGAGCAGCAGAAGTACAGCGCTAGAACGGTCATGGCGCTACCCGCCTATGGATACGGAGGTGCTGGTCTTGCGGACTCCGGGAGGGCCATACGGCGCGGTTGCGGCAGTCAGCAACGTTCCGATGACCAGGGCAGCGGCGAGCGCACGAATGATCTTGGTCTTCATGGATGAGCCTCCTTGAGCATGATGTCGCTTCCAAGTGACGTTCGATCTGGCATCACAATAGCGCCATCAATTGACTCGGGGATGACCAGTGGTTGACTCTACGCCAGTAGGCAGTAAGCAGGCGGCAGTCGGCAGCGAACTGCTTACTGCCGCCTGCTTACTGCCTACGGCTTACCGCCGTACGCGTGCCCTTGCCCTCGCCCTATGCGTCTGCTATACTGAAGCCTGCCCGCGTACACATTTCATTCCCGGCGTGCTTCGCGGCTGATGGCACGCCAGATCCACAAGGAGCGGCGCATGGCCCGACTCTCAGTCGACATCAACGGCGAGCAGCGCACCTTCGCCCTGACCGAAAAGGGCATCCAGATCGGCCGCGCGCTCGACAACGATATTGTGCTCAATCACGCAATTGTGTCGCGGCGGCACGCCCAGGTGATGCTGCGCGGCCGGCAGGCCTGGGTGACCGACCTGGGCAGCCGCAACGGCATCTCGGTCAACCGCCTGCGGGTCAAAGAGGAGCAACTCGGCGACGGCGACGTGCTGCAGATCGGCCCGTTCGAGATCCGCTTCGAGGACCGCGCCGCCCAGAGCGTGGTGCTGGACGACAACAAGTATTTCCCGCTCGACGCCAAGGTCAAAGAGGTCAGGAGCGGCGACCTGCCTGAGCTGGCGTTGGATCTCAAGGAGTTCTACCGCATCAGCAAGCGGCTCAACGGCCTCATGAGCCTGCACGATCTGCTGGACGCCGTGATGGAAGAGGTGCTGAAGGCGGTTCCGGCCCAGCGCGGCTTGCTGCTGCTGCGCCGCGGCGCCGAGCTGGTGCCGATGGTCATCCACCCCCCCGCTCAGGAAGATGTCGCCATCAGCTCGACGATCGCACATAAGGCCATAGAGGCCAACGAGGCGGTGCTGACTCGCGACGCGCGGCTGGATTTCGCCGGCTCGCAGAGCATCATCAGCGCCAACATCCGCTCGGCGATCTGCGCCCCTCTGATCAGCGAGGGCAGGGCCACAGGTCTTATTTATGTCGACTCACCTGGGCGCGATCAGTTCAACGAGCACCAGCGCGATCTGCTGGCGGCGGTGGCCAACCAGGCCGCTACGGCGATCGAGCGCGCGCGCCTGACCGACGAGCTGCGGCAGCAAGCCCAGTTGCGCCAGAACTTCGAGCGCTTCATGTCGCCGAATATCGCCCAGCTGATGGCCAGCTACTTCTCGCAGCATGGCCAGCTCTGGGAACCGCAGGAGTTGATTGTCAGCGTGCTGTTCGCCGACGTTAAGGGCTTCACCTCGCTCTCCGAGACGCTTTCACCGCGCGACGTGCAGGATCTGCTGAACGAGTATTTCCACGAGATGACCGAGGTCATCTTTCAGCATAACGGCACGCTGGATAAATATATCGGCGATGGGATTATGGCCGTGTTCGGCGCCCCGCAGCTTGGCCCGCCGGTCGATCCGGAGATATCTGCCATCCAGGCGGTTGATGCTGCGCTCGGCATGATCGCGGCACACCAGCGGCTGGTCGAGCGGCTGGACCCCTCGAAGGCGTTCTCGTTCCGGATCGGCATCAACACCGGCCCAGTCTATGCCGGGTTCTTCGGCACCAAACAGCGGCTGGAATACACGGTGATGGGCGATACCGTCAACACCGCCTCGCGGCTGGAGGGCAAGGCCGATCTGAACAGCGCGCTGATCAGCGAGGCGACCCGCGAGGCAATCGGCGAGACGTTTGTGGTGCAGGAGATGGGCGATTTTCAGCTCAAGGGCAAGGCCAAGCTGGTACATACCTATAAAGTGCTGCGGCGAACCTAGCGGCTCGCCACGCTGATTTTGCCGAGGAGGTTCGGAGGGGGCCTGCGGCGCCCTCCACCCCCACCCAGCATCACCACCATGGTGTATAATGACGCCAACGTCGCTCGCGGCGTTTGCTATAGATAGAGATGAACCGGCACACGATACCGCGGCTGTGTGGTGATGGGGTACATAGATTGCCCGGCTATGCCGTAACAATGTACGAAGAGTATACACCGGACCCGACGCCATGTCGCGCCGACCGGCTGATAGATGCTTCGCGCGGAATGCCGTTCTTGCAGCAGCCCCAAGCGCTCCCGGCCTCGCCGTATCCTGCGCCTGCCACGGAGCACCACCATGCCAGTTGTGGTAGGGATACGATTCAAAGATTCGGGCAAGACGTACTTCTTCGATCCGAATGGCGTCGAGATGCTCTCGCAGGGCGACTCGGTGATCGTCGAGACTGTCCGCGGCCTCGAGCTGGCCAAGATCGCTCGGGAGCCGCACTCCGTCGCCGAGAACGAAGTCGTCGGCGAGCTCAAGCCGGTGATCCGGCGGGCCGAGGCGGCTGACTTCGAGCGCATGCGGCTGCTCAGCGCGCGCCACGACGAGGTGCTGGAGCGCTGCGCCGAGAAGATCCTGGAGCACGGCCTGCCCATGCGACTGGTCAAGGCCGAGTACAGCTTCGACGGTTCACGCCTGACGTTCTACTTCACCTCTGAGAAGCGTGTCGATTTCCGCATGTTGGTGCGCGATCTCGCGCGTACCTTCAAGACGCGGATCGAGCTGCGCCAGATCGGCCCGCGCGACGAGGCCAAGCTGCTTGGCGGTATCGGGCCCTGCGGTCGCTTACTCTGCTGCGCGACTTTCTTGCCGGACTACGCGCGCGTCTCGATCAAAATGGCCAAGGACCAGGATCTGCCGCTGAACCCAACCAAGATCAGCGGGGTCTGCGGCCGGCTGCTGTGCTGTCTCTCCTACGAGCACGAGCAATACCTGGAGATCAAGGCCGAACTGCCGCGGCGCGGGGCCTGGGTGCAGACTCCTGACGGTCCCGGCGAGGTGGTGATGGTAAACGTCGTGCGCGAGACGGTGGTCGTCGAGCTGGCTGGCAGCGGGGTCCACGAGGAGTTCTCGCCGGCGCAGATCAGCGAGGCCACCCAGCGCGTCGGCACAGTCGCGCGCGGCCGAGCCGAGGAGGGCATCACGCCACTCGCGGGCGGGCTGGAGCGGCCGGAGCGCCGCGAGCTGCCGCCGCGCCGCGAGCCAAAGCACACTGGCGAGCGCCGGCTGCTGCGCGACGAAATCGACGACCCCGACGTGCTCGACGCGCTGGCGCTGCTCGAAGAGGGCATCGAGGAGCGCTCGACGCCACGGCTTGAGGAACCACGCAACCGCGAGGCGCGCGCCGAGCGGTCGCCCGATGCAATCGAAAGCCGACCGCTTATTCTGCCCGATCTCTCGCTCGACGAGCTGGAAGATCAGCCACAGCGGCCATCCGACACGCGAAGGGCCCCCGGCATCCCGCCGCGGCGCAGCCCACAACCCGAGCGGCCGGCGCAGACGCACCGCCCGCACCGCCATCCGCACCAGTCACCCTCAGGGCCGTCACAGAGTGAGCCGAGCGAGCCAGCGCCCGGGCAGCAGCGCCCGAACGAGCCGCCACGCATGCCGCGACATCGCCGCAAGCGCCACGGCGGGCGCGGCGAGCGCTAGTATCGTGCAAACCTGTCAGATCGGCGACCAAGCATCGCTGCGCTGATAGACATCGGCCCTACCACCTCCGAAGCGGGGGTTTGGAGGAATGCAGTTCCTCCA
>DATFXE010000139.1:0-8887 GCA_035258585.1 Roseiflexaceae bacterium
GCGGATCCCAACTGGCCGCCTTCTCCCACTCCAGCTCCAAGGGCAGACGCACGACCATGTCCGGTGCGAGCAACCCTGCTGCGGCGAGCCGCCCCTGGAGCCAGGTACAGTAGGCGATCGCGTCGTGCCACGTGACTCCGACAACCGGGTAGGATGGATTGTTGAAGCGAGAATCATGCTCATACCGGGGTGGCGCATGTCCGGTGTCGTTCACGAAAGCAGTGTACTCCTGGTTGGTGACTGGATAGATCCCGATCGCAAATGCCGGTACATCAACCCGGCGTGCTGGCCCCTCATCGTCAAATCCGCCCAGCATTCCAAAAATAAACGGCCCTGCCGCCACTGATGCAAGTGGCGGGAGTGGATCGCTGACCCGTGGGTCGCCAAGCCGGCCAAGCAGCGTACCGGCCTGAATGCGCTCGTGCAGATCAGCATCTCCGGTCCCGATCAATACAACAAGCCGCTGCTGTGCCTCGGCACGGAACGAATCGATCGGCACCTCCGCACAGTCAAGCGTAGCCAGACATTCAGCTGCAACCAACAGCGATTGACGTTCCAGATTACTGGCCAATCCCGCTGATGGGATGAGCGACCGCACCAGCTCGTAAGCGGTGTCGAGCTGTGAACCGCGAGCAAGCTCATACGCAAACAGCGGCAGCATCTTGCGCCAGCCTGAGTCAGCCGCACGAGCAGCACGCTGTGGGAAATCCGGCCAGCTTGCCAGCGCGCGTGCGGCCAGGTACTCACGCAACATCTGGCGTGGCATGGCGTAGTGCCCGCGCGTGACCTCAGCAAGCAGTGAGCGGCGACAGCACCACAACAGCAGCCGAGGTATCACGGACTCAACTGCCTGATTCTGGCCGATACCAAGCGCCGCCAGCCGCTCCCTGAGGAGCGCCTCAACCTCAGCGAAGGTAAGTGTCGGGCTCGCGCGCGAGCTGTCTTGGAGCTTCAGCGCTATCGACTGTAGCAGCGACAGGTGTTGTTTGGCGGCGAGCGGTTGCAGCAGCGACGATCCCGGATCGGTTGCAAGCGCAAATTCGAGCCCAAGCACCTGCCCAAGCCTGCGGCTGTGGCCCCAGCCGTTGAGCAACAGATCGCACTCCTGCCACAGGATCAGGCCTTGGGCTGCCGGGAGCGGATGTCCTTCGGCGAATGTGAGAATCCACAATGCCAAGAGCAAAGGGCTCGCTGCCAACTCCTCGATCAAATCATCGCCGTGGAGTAGGCCTTGAAGTACAGCAACCTGATCTGTGACATCATGCCGCGGGCGTGATGCGGAATGATCGGAAAGCGACTGAAGCCAACCTTCGATCATCGCATCAAACTGACTGCGATCGAGTGGAGCAAGCCGATAGCTATTCCAACCGCGCAGCCACCGCAACGTACTATCCGAACGACTCGTAGTCACGACTAGACGATTGTGCGGGTAGCATTCGCCGAATTCGCCAAGCGCCGTGGCGACGCGCTGAATCGCATGATCTTCAAGAATCTCATCGAGCCCATCGAGGAGCAACAGACACGCGCCGCGCTCCAACTCAAGCAATATGATCGGAACCAGTGCATCAAGCTGCCGTTCGCGGAGCCACGCATCGATTGCTCGCCACAGGCGGGGAAGGCCAGACTCGGCGCTGTCATCACGCTCAGCCGACGGCTGATCAAGTGACGCGTCGATATCATAGGCATTCAGGAGAATAGTGACCGAAGGCAGGCTCGCCCAGCCAACGGTTGGGTCGGATACAGGGCCGAGTTCGCCAATCGCACGAGCCGCGCATGCCAGCGCGATTCGTTGCATGCATGTGCTTCGGCCACTACCTACTTCGTCCGCCAGGATGACCCGCGATCCCGGAACGCAAAGAAGATCGGCAAGCGTCGGCGCGGCCGGGCCGGAGGTGACCTGTTCCACAGGTGTCAGCGTCCGTTCGATATACAGCTCGACCAGCGGACGCCTGAGCGAGCCGACTCTGCTCATTCCGTCGAGCACAAGGTCGCCCAATCGCTCGACCAACGTTCGATGGTATTGCTCCAGTAGTGCTTTTGCTTGATCAGCTGGCGCCACCGATAGCGCGGCTGCGCTCACTCCATCGGCGTCGGTAGGATGATCTTCGACTATCACGCCCAAAGAGCGCAACTCGCGCTTTAGCAGCGAGATTTCGCGGCGCGTATCAGCGACCTGCCGCTGAAGGTCGTCCAAGATCAAGCCGCCTGCCTGGCCCTGCTGCGCAGACAGGAATTCGAAAGTGCGCCGATAAAGGTCTAGCCGCTGTAGACTTGATGCGATCAGATCGTGCTCAACCATAGGGACATCAGCCTACTTGCGAGCGAAACGAGCGCAAGAATTCGGTGCACACTTACTGATCTCCGGACGTATGATACTGCTGGCAAACTCGCCAGGAGGGGGTGCGGGGGCCGCAGGCCCCCGAGACGTTTCTTTGTTGCGGGTCATGAGCCATCCTATATTTAACACCGTGGCTGCGAGGGCGTAGGAATGCGCTGCGGCGCATTCCTACGCCCTCGCAGCCACAAAATAAAGTGGTCGCACGTGGTCGCTAAAGGCCGCCGCGCGGCCTTTAGCGACCACGTGCGAGGAGCAGATTGGAAAACTGCATCCGCAACGATTTGAGACATGCTGCATCACAATGCCATAACATCCCATTGTAAAATTTGGGATGACTCATGACCCGCGACACCAAATGCTTCTTGAAGGGCCGGGTACCCTCTGGGTGCCCCTCCAAACCTCCCATCTGAGTAAGCCAGCAGTATCACATGGAAGGATATACAAAAGCGACCACGATTTCCTTTTGGCCGAGTTACAGCTAGTGGCTTGCCACAGTGTTTCTGCTGGGTGGGGGTGCAGGGGGCGGCGCAGCCGCCCCCTGCACCCCCACCTGGGGAGGCTCAGAGGGGCCTTCGGCCCCTCCGAGCCTCCCCAGCAAAATCAGTGTGGTTGACCACTAGCCTGGATGCCCATACAGAACGAACGGCAACATGGTCCGACTGCTGATTAAAGATCAAGATGAAGATTTATTAATATTACGCACTATAGTACAGTAAAGCTCCTGTTCTGTAAAGCCGTTCTTTGGAACCTATCCCTAACTTCTCTCCGCAAAAAAGTTGTTACACGCTCGTTCTTATTTCTGTAATCTACGTAGCTTGGTCGTAGATCGCGATCCTGGCTACAATCGAACCTGGTTGTATCAAAATATAGCGGAGAAACCACAATGTACACCTACTTCGCATCCGATGATGCTCCCGGCGACGACTGCCCCGACCATGGCCCCTACGCCGACGATGATTGCCCGAAGTGCTAACACTACAACGAGACTTTACTTCCGAATGGGGGTTCGGGGGCCTCTGGCCCCCGAAAAACCCTATTCGGTGGGGGGGCGAGGGGTGGCTTTGCCACCCCTCGCCCCACTGAGGATGGAATCTGGAGGGCTTCGCCCTCCAGACCTCCCAACTCTCGTTGTACTACTAATACGGCACGATAATTAAGCAACAAAGAAACGGGCTGGAACTCCGGCCCGTTTCTTTACTGACCGCGTGATTGCATGTTCTAGCCGCGCTCGGCATGACGCAAGTCGTCATGCGGCGGCCCGATCACGATCCGGAAGCCCAGATGGTAGCGCCAGTAGCTAGTGGGTAGGCGGCTGCGGTAGGTGCAGCGTGCGTGAGTCGGCGTCGAGGCACACGATGAGCCGCGCAGCGTATAGCTGCCGGGCTCGCTGAAGACCAGCGCGGCGCCAGGGTAGCTGGCATAGGTGCTGGCGGTCCATTCCCAGATATTGCCAATACAATCATGCAGGCCGTAGTAGCTGACGCCATCCGGGTAACAGCCCACCGGCGCGGTCAACCAGGCGCCGCGGCCATCGCCGGTATTCGCGCGCGCGCTGGACCACTCATCGCCCCAGGGGTAGCGCCGCTTGGCCTGACGATCAGGATCCCAGCTGGCGGCCTTTTCCCACTCAGCCTCGAGCGGCAGGCGCACCAAGCGGCCAGGCGGCAGCAGGCCAGCGCGGTCGAGCCGCTCGGTCAGCCAGGCGCAGTAGGCCACGGCATCATCCCATGTCACCCCCACGACCGGGCCGGACGGCTTGTTCAGCCGCGAATCGTACCAGTAACGCGGGGCCCGGTTCACGGGGCGATCGGAGAGAAATGCCGCATACTCCTGGTTGGTGACAGGGTAGGTTCCAATAGCGAAGCCCGGCAGGTCGACCCACTGTTGTGGCCCTTCGTCATCGTACCCTTCCGGCGTGCCCATGAGAAATGGTCCGGCAGGGACTTCGATCAGCGGTGGCAACGGCGCATTGAAGCGCATATCTCCCAGCCGGCCGAGCAGCGTACCAGCGCGAATCCGCAGCGCCACCATGATGTCCACCGATCCGATCAACTCCATCAGCCGCAGACGGACTTCGTCGCGCAGCGCACGATCCGGCCGCGTCCGGTCGCCGAGCTCGCCCAGGCACTCCGCCGCCAGCAAAATATCATCGGCCGGCACAGTCGGGGCGCCATCGGGCGGATGCAGCAGCAGACGCACCAGTAGGCGCGCGGTATGCGGCGCAGGGCCTCGACCGATCTCGCGGATCGCGTGCAGCAGTGTTTCGTGCCAGTGGGCAGCGCGCCGCAGCGCATATGCTCGAGTGACAAAATCGGGGACGGCCGCCAGCGCCCGGCCGGCCAGGTATTCGCGCAGCTGGCGCTGCGGCATGCTATAGGCATCATACCCAAGCTGGATCAGCAAACCATGACGCCGACACCACCCGAGCAAATCCGCCCCCGTGATCGCTTGCGACCGCTCAACCTCTTCGCCGACACGCCGCTGGCCAAGGCCGAGCCCTAACCCATCCAGTCCCTGCGTGAGCAGTTGCTCGATCGCGGCCGCGCCGAGCGTGGGCAACTGATCCTGGCTGGCGACCAATGACTGGAAAGCCAGAGCCAGCGGTTGCAGCAGGGGAAGCTGCCGCTCGGGGTTCTGCGCGCCAGATGTGCGACTATGGCCCCAGCCGTTCAACAACACATCGGCCAGGCGCCGCAGCACCACCGCTCGCTCATCCGGGAGCTGATGGCGTTCGGCGTGGGCCAGGATGCAGAGCGCCAGCGTAAGCGGCGTACGCGCCAGCTCCTCCAGGTGATCGTCGCCTTGCAATGTGCCCTGGAGCCTGGCGATTCGCCTGGTGATATCTTCCGGCATCAGGAGTCCGGCGCGATCGGCAACCATGGCATACCAGCGCGCGATCATCGCATCCGCCAGGGGCTTATCGAGCGGGGGCAACTGGTAGCGCATGAAGCTGGACAAGGGCGCCGGCAGGCCAGCGTGTGCATTACGGCAAGCTACCACGAAACTGTTATCGGGGTAGCGGGCCACGAAACGCCCCAGCGCCGCCAGAAAAACATGCTGGCTGACACTCGGCGGCAAATCATCCAGCCCATCGATCAACACCAGGCAGCCACCTTGCTCGAACATCTGCTGGACGATCGGCACCAACGCTTCAAGATTGCTGTATTTAAGCCACTCCTCGATCGCGCTCCAGAATGCCGATAAGGTTGGCAAGCGCTGCTCGTCGAGGGCCGCATTTCCGCGGCTAAGCGCAGCGTCGATCTCGCGCGCCGGCAGTAAGATCGGCAGCGGCAACGGATCGGGCCAGCCGGCCACCAACTCGGCAGCGGCGGACTCGCCGGTGGCGCGCGCGGCGCAGGCCAGTGCCAGCGCATGCAGGCAGGTTGTCTTGCCGCTGCCTGGCGCACCCTCCAGCAACACCCGCGCGCGACCCACGCTGAGCAAATCCGATAGAGATGTTGCTTTCTCGTCGGCTGCTGGCGTGCTTGTTTCAGCGATCTCGGCTCGCCGCGTTCGCGATCCCGCGCCAGGACCAAGCGGTATAAGCGCCCGCTCGATATACAACTCATCGAGGCGCAGGCTGAGATCGGCCCAGCCGCTCAACCCTGACAGCGGCAGATAGCGCAGCTGATCGACCATCATGCGAAGGTAGGTCAGCAGGAGCGAGCGGCCTTCTCCCAGGCGAGGCGGGGCCGGCGTGGTGTTGGGCGGCGCCTCGCTATCACCTGACTGGTCGTCGACGACAACGCCGAGGGCACGCAGCTCACGTTTGATCTGCGCGATCTCGCCGCGCGTATCGTCGAACTGGTGCCAGATGTATGCGGGGGTAAACGCGCCCAGTTGGGCACGCTGGTGTTCGAGGTATTCAATTGTTCGCCGATGGACGATCAGGCGGCGTTGCAGCGCAGAGATGACATCAAGGTCTTCAGGCATAGTGTGGCGCAAGCAGGGTGTGCGGCGACATTACAGCAGCGATCTGGCGGGCCATATCGTGAAGATCGAACGGTTTGACGACAACGCGCTGGCATCCAGCTTGCAACGCCGCCCGAATAGCTGCGCTGACATCGTAGGCGGTCATGGCCAGGATGGGCACTTCCTCGAGCGCTGGGTCGGCGCGAAGTCGGACGGCGACTTCCCAGCCATCGATGCCAGGCATACAGAGGTCAAGCAGAATCAGAACCGGCTGGCACTGGCGAGCGAGCCGAACCGCCTCATTGCCGTCAGCTGCTTCGACGACGGCGAAGCCGAGGTCGGTGAGTAAGTACCGCATGATTGTACGAATATCGCACGAATCATCGGCTATCAGAATGGTGGCGCGTGACAGGGCGTACCTCCTCGGGTAAGAATGCTTTGCAGATAGAGAGTTGGTGACGCGGCGCTTGTGTGAGCTAGGGCGAGCATACGTCGTGGCTCTGTCCTAACTGTTACCAGATTTTTACTACATGACATAGTACTACAACAATATCATTCTGTAAAGTAGCCATTTGTGATACTTCTATAACAAAACAGTAGACGTTTGGAGGAACACCCAGAGAGTACCGATTGATCTCTGCTTTGCTCTGCGAGCGGAGAATCGAATCCCAGAAGAACGCTTTACACTTCGCCCATCCTTGACAAGCACGACCAGGCGTGGTAAAATACGAACATAGGTTCTAAATGATATCGTTTTAACGCACCACAACAACGTATCTTAAGCACGAGTAGAACAGTGAGGTGGAGCTATGACCAACCGTGAAATCGCGGCTGTTTTGTTCAACATATCCACGATCCTCAGCGCTCAGCAGGGCAACCCCTACCGCATCCGCGCCTACCGCCGCGCCGCCCGCAATCTCCTGCGCATGCGCGATCCGATCGCCGAGCGCGTCGCCGCCGGCAAGCCGCTGGGCCTGCCGCGCCTGGGCAAAAGCCTGACCGCCAAGATCAGCACGTTGGCCAGTAGGGACGCGCTGCCTTTCTACGAGGAGCTGTGTGATAATCTGCCGCCGGAGGAGCGCGCCCTGCTCAAGCTCAAGGTGCCAGGCCTCGGCCCAACCATCGCCGCACGCATCCATCACGATCTGGGTTCGACCGATGCCGTCAGTCTGCGCCGTGCCGCCGCCAATGGCATACTCCAGAAGGTCTGGGGGATCGGCCCGAAGCGCATCGCCGCCCTTCTGGATGCAGTCGGCGGGTCGGAGGTGCGGCAGGAACGCATGGAGATTTAAGACGCGATATCGGGGATGCGAAACAAGAGACACCAACTGGCATCTTCCTTGTCTCTGGTCTCGTGTCTCGTGTCTATGGAGAGAGGGATGACACTACGCCAACGCGAGCTGGATGAACTCTTCGCCGAGCTAGAGGAGGCCGAGGATGGACTACTTGATGCGACGCTGGACGACGAACGGGCGCCGGAGCAGCTGCCGCTCACTGCAGATGAAGCCGAGCTGGCAGGCGGCTTTCGCGCGAAGCTGGCGCTCACGCCGCGCTCCTACCAGAGCGACGCGTTGGCTGCCTGGCTCGCGGCCGACGGCCGTGGCGTGGTCGTCCTGCCGACCGGAGCTGGCAAGACCGTCCTCGCGCTGATGGCGATCGAGCGTCTGGGCTTGCGCACGCTGGTGGTCGTGCCGACGATCGAGCTGCTGTACCAATGGCGCGACATAGCGATCGAGCGTCTGGGCCTGCCAAAGAGCAAGGTTGGAGTCGTCGGCGATGGCCGGCGCGAGCTGCGCCCAATCACGATCATCACATATGCCTCGGCGGCCATGCCCGAGGCGCCGATCGGCGGCATTGGGCTGCTGATCTGCGATGAGGCGCACCACCTGCCCTCGCCCTCCTACAGCGCCATTCCGGCCCGCTGCGGCGCGCCCTACCGCCTTGGGATCACCGCCACGCCCGATCGCAGCGACGGCGCCGAAGATGGTCTGTATCGCCTGCTCGGCCCGCTGATCTACCAGCGCACGCCGGCCGAGCTGTCGGCCGAGGGGCATCTGGCCAAGTTTCGCGAAAAGCGCATTTATGTCAACTTGCAGCCTGAAGAAGCGCTGCGCTATGCCGCGCTGACGACCGAGTGGAAATGGTTCATCGCCCGCAATCGCGGGATGCTGGCGCGTGGCGGTGACTTCTTCGGCGAGCTGATCCGGCGTAGCGGCAGTGACCCGGCCGCACGCCAGGCGCTGCGCGCGCACCATCAGGCGCGTATGATCGCGCTGAACGCTGAGGCCAAGCTGGGCGAGGTGGCGCGCCTGCTGGCGCAGCACCGCGCAGACAAAGTGCTGGTATTCTCAGAATATACCGCGCTGGTCGATAAGATCAGCCGCGCGCTGGCGCTGCCGTCGATCACCTACCGCACTGCGCCGGATGAGCGCAAGGCCATCCTGCAAGCTTTTCGCGGCGGCGCGTACTCCAAGCTGGTGGCTGGGCGCGTGCTCAACGAAGGGGTTGACGTGCCCGACGCCAACGTCGCGATCGTCGTCAGCGGCAACAGCACCGCGCGCGAGCATATCCAGCGGCTCGGGCGGGTCATTCGCCCGAAGAGGACCGAGGCGGTGCTCTACGAGCTGGTGACGCGCT
>DATFXE010000140.1:0-2427 GCA_035258585.1 Roseiflexaceae bacterium
TGGCGTTCGTTCCCACCATGCCCGCGCCAGGCGCTGTTTCGGCCGAACCCAGCATCCAGTCTGCCGAGCCGCAGCTGCCCGAAGACGCGGAGATCATCCCGGTCAGCCCGATCCGGCGCTCGATCGCCGAGCATATGGTCCGTTCGCGCCGCACCGCCCCGCACGTCACAACCGTGTTCGAGGTGGACGTGAGCCGGATCGTGGCGCACCGCGAGCGCCGCCAGGCCGATTTCCAGCGCCAAGGCGTCAAGCTGACCTACACGCCATACTTCGTCCAGGCGGCCGTGGCCGGTCTCCAGGCCGTGCCTTCGGTCAACGGCAGCTACGCCGAGTCGGGGATCGTCTTGCACCAGCGCATCCATATCGGCGTGGCAGTTGCGCTGGAGGAAGGCTTGATCGTCCCGGTGATTCGCGACGCGGACGAGAAGAACCTGCTCGGCCTGGCACGCGCGGTCAACGATCTGGCCGAGCGCGCCCGCTCGCGCCGGCTCAAGCCTGACGAGACCCAGGGTGGCACCTTTACGATCAGCAACCACGGTGTCGGCGGCAGCCTATTCGCCACGCCAATCATCAACCAGCCGCAGGCGGCCATCCTGGGCGTCGGGGCGATCCAGAAGCGCGCGGTGGTGATCAGCCAGAATGGCGTCGACGCGATCGCCATCCGGCCGATGTGCTATCTTTCGCTCACGATCGATCATCGACTGCTGGATGGCGCGACCGCCGATCGCTTTCTGACGATGATGAAAGAGTTTCTGGAGAGCTACGGCGGATAAGTGGTAGAGATTGGTTGTCAGTTGTGGTAGGGGCGAGGTGACCTCGTCTCTACCACAACTGCAACGAACAGTTTGTTCACTTCGCTTTGTAGAACCATACGCCACTGCGCTCGCTGATCACCTGTGGCGATGGCGCCAGCAGCTTGGCCGGGCCAGCGCCCGCGACAGGTGCGGACTCCACGGCCAATGGTCCGCCGGCGATCGTCGGGCAGCCGTTCGCGGTGCTCTGCGCGGTTCCGCTGCCGAAGAGATATTGGCCGTTGCCCAGATCAGCCGCCAGATTTACGGAGCGGCCAGACACCTGCCCGACCACCAGGATCGCAGGCTTGCCCTCGGCCGTGAACGTGCCGTTGAGACTGCCAGATGTGTCGATCTGGAATGTTAGGCTGCCTAAGAGCTTAAGACCCTCGCCAATCCCCAGATCGGTGCTGGCCTTGAATGTTCCCGTGCAGCTCGCAGGAGCGCCGCTTCCGGCGGTTCCGCCACACGCGACAAGCCAGAAGGCCGCCGCGACCAGAATAATTCGCGCCAAACTGCCTCGCATCGCGCCGATTCCTTTCTCTCGATACAACAATATGCGAGTGTGCGGCCGCCGCTGGATGAGCGATGACGCTGGCGACGGCTAGACATCGAGAATGTAGCGCGCGGCCTCGCTGAGACGAGCGTAAGTCTCGGGCCGAATATACCTGCGCTGGTCGAGCTGCTGTGGCTGATCGCGCCGGCAGAAATATGAGTGCAGGGCGCGGCGCGGCTGAGCGCTGGCGTTCAGCGTGCCGCCATGCCAGACGTGCGAGTTGAAGATCACCACGGTGCCGGCCGGCGCTAGCAACTTCTTCTCATGCGGGTGGGTCGCCTTCGGGTCGGGCATCTCGTCGCGCGGCGCCTTGCCGCTGCGGTGTGTGCCGGGCACGACTCGCGTCGCGCCATTGCGCTCGGTAAAGTCGTCCAGCAGCCAGATCGAATTACAGACGTAATAGTCGCCCGGCGCGACGGGCCCACCCCAATCGGCGTGCAGCGCCTGCAAGCCCTCGCCGGGCAGCGCGGCGCGGCTGTTCAGCGAGGAGAGCTTGAGGTCGCCCTTGAGCACCTGCGCGATACCGGCCAGGACGCGCGGGTGCGTAAAGCAGATCTCGAAGATCGGGTCTTTGTTGACCAGATCCGATAGCCGGTCGGTCCCAGCTTCCTGGTGAACCTCTGTGCCGGCCTGTTCGCCCTCTTCGTCCAGCAGGGCGGTGAGTCGCGCGCTGATCGCCGCGATCTGCTCCGGCGCCAGGATGCCGTACAGCGGCAGAAAGCCATCCTCATCCAGCCTGGCCCGATCGTCCTCCGTCAGTGTGTCGTCGCGCACGCCAAGCGCGCACAGGGCTTCGTAGGTGTTCATCAAGCCTCCTGGTTATCCTCGTTCCGGTCTCACAATGGATCGGCGCAGGCCTATTCTACCGCAGCCGGCGACGCGGGCGAGGTACAGCACAGAACCTGAAATAGGCCCGAACAATCAGCCCTGCGCTCTATTCTCAACGCACATTCGTTCTGCTATAATGGGCGCGTCGTTCGGATACTACGCGAGGGAGCTTCATGCAGTTGTCCCATGCCGCTGCGCAGGCGCTGATGGTCGCTGCGCAGGGTCTACACCGCCGGCCCGACCATGCCGCGT
>DATFXE010000141.1:0-3717 GCA_035258585.1 Roseiflexaceae bacterium
CTGCTGATCGCCTACCGCGTGCCCGACGCGGCGCCACAGCCGGTGGTAGGGTTTCGCGAAGGCTGGGGCGAGCCCGAACAAAACGGCGAGCGACCGGAGCGCTGGCTGGCCCAGGCAGGCCAGCTCAGCCTGGTGGTGCCGGTGGCGGGCCGCTACCGGCTGAGCTGGAGTGCGCTGCCAGCCGACCGATCGCGCACACTCGAGATCGGGCTGGGCGATCAGACCTTCGCCGTACCGCTTACGCCAGGAACACGGCGCTATGCATTGCTGCTCGATCTGCCCGCCGGCATGTCGCGGCTGGAGCTGCGCTCGCGCGAGCCCGCCACCACCGGCGACGCGCTGGAGCATAACGGCGACCTGCGCCCGATCAGCGTGCGCTTCGCCGATATCGCATTAGAAGAGCTGTAGTTATCCCCGTGTTTGACACGGTCATGAGTCATCCCCAATTTAACATTGTGGCTCTGAGGGCGTCCGAATACGCTGCAGCGCATTCGGACGCCCTCAGAGCCACAAAATAAAGAGGTTGCAGGTGCTCCTTCGGAGCCCCGAAGGAGCACCTGCGACCAGCAGATTGGAAAACTGCATTCGCAATACTATGAGATATACTCCATCACAAAGCCAAAAGAACTAATTCCAATGTTCTGGATGAATCTTGAAACAACAGTTGCTGAACAGCCCGAAGCACAGCCTACTTCCTTGACAAGCCCCATCCCCCGTGCTATTCTACCCGCTACCAACGATACCCCATCGTTGCAGAGCAACGGAGCCTACGCTTTCACAGGCCCGGCCCCTGGTCGCCGCGCCAGAAAACGCTTCTATGGATGTGAGCACCGCACTGGCCGCGGGCGGCAATGAGGCCGTCGTTGAGCCGTCCCGTTCGTCCCGTCGCGCCGCTTCCGCGCCACAGGTTCCCTCGCTGCGCCCGGATGCCGAGTTCATGCACAATACGGTCGCAAATGATCTGGTGAAGCGTTTTTCCGCATATCAGACAGATGATGTCACGATCAATAGCGGAGCCGACTTGCTGCGGCGCGCGTATGCCGTCGCGCGCGAGGCGCACGAGGGGCAGAAGCGCGCCTCAGGCGAGCCGTATATCGACCATCCCGTCGCCGTGGCCGGCCTATTGCTCGACCTGCGGCTGGATGCTGCCTCGATCGGCGCGGCGCTGCTGCACGACGTGGTCGAGGACACGTCGGTGACCAAGGAGCAGGTCGAGCAGGCCTTCGGCCACGAGGTCGCGCATCTGGTCGACGGCGTGACCAAGCTCTCGGCGCTCGAAGCGCAGACCAAAGAGGAGGCGCAGGTCGGCACCTACCGCAAGATGTTCATCGCCATGGCCGACGACCCGCGGGTGGTGCTGGTCAAGCTGGCCGACCGGCTGCACAACATGCGCACGATCGCGGCTATGAAGCCCGAAAGCCAGCTGCGTACCGCGCGCGAGACACTGGATATCTACGCGCCGCTGGCGCACCGGCTCGGCATCTGGCAGATCAAGTGGGAGCTAGAAGATAAATCGTTCGCGGTGCTCAACCCTGATAAGTATCAGGAGATTAGCCGCCAGCTTGCGCTGCGCCGCGACGCGCGCGAGAAGATCATCCAGCGCGTGATCGCCCGGCTGCACCAGGCGCTCGACAAAGAGGGCATCGCGGCCGAGATCACCGGCCGGCCCAAACATATCTACTCGATCTATCGCAAGATGGAGCGTAAGGGCGTCAGCCTCGACCAGATCTACGATCAGCTGGCCGTGCGCGTGATCGTCAACACTGTGGGTGAGTGCTACCAGATTCTCGGCATCGTGCATGCGATCTGGCCGCCTGTCCCAGGTGAGTTCGACGACTATATCGCCATGCCCAAGGAGAGCATGTACCGCTCGCTGCACACCACCGTGCTGATCCCTGGCGGGCAGCCCTGCGAGATTCAGATCCGCACCCACGAGATGCACGAGGTGTCGGAGCACGGCATCGCCGCCCACTGGCGCTACAAAGAGGGCTTCGGCCGCTCCGACGCCTCGTTCGAGGCCAAGCTGACCTGGCTGCGCGGACTGATCGAGTGGCGCCGCGACCTGACTGATGCCCACGAGTTCGTCGAGTCGCTCAAATCCGACGTGCTGGAGGAGCAGGTCTACGTCTTCACGCCCAAGGGCAAGATCATCGACCTGCCGATCGGCTCGACGCCGGTGGACTTCGCCTACCGCATTCACACACAGGTTGGCCACAGCTGCGCCGGGGCGAAGGTGAACAACCGCATGGTTCCGCTGGACTACCAGCTGCACAGCGGCGAGATCGTGCAGGTCATGACTTCGAAGAATGCCCGCGGGCCGAGCCGCGACTGGCTCAACTTCGTCAAGACCAGCGGCGCACGCAACCATATCCGGCGCTACTTCAAGC
Source organism: Roseiflexaceae bacterium (assembly GCA_035258585.1). Taxonomy (GTDB): domain Bacteria; phylum Chloroflexota; class Chloroflexia; order Chloroflexales; family Roseiflexaceae; genus DATFXE01. The sequence goes on from DATFXE010000141.1 coordinate 2,388, forward strand.
GCCTCAACCGCGCCGAGAATGAGATCGCCGGGCGCGACCTGCTGGAGAAGGAGCTGAAACGCCTCGGTATCAGCGTGCCGTTCGAGCAGATCGTCGAGGTTGCCGGCGTCAAGACGATCGAGGATCTGTTCGCCCAGATCGGCAGCGGCGATACCACCGCCCGCGCCGTCACCCAGAAGATCCTGGCCCAGCGCGCCCGCGTCGAAGACCAGGCGTTGGCCGACATCCCGCAGGTGGCGCCGCAGCCCGAGCGCCGGACCGACCCCAAAGGGATCTCGGTGCGCGGTGTGGATGGCGTGCTGACGCGACTGGCCAAGTGCTGCAACCCGGTGATCGGCGAGCCGATCGTCGGCTTCGTGACGCGCGGCAAGGGCATCACCGTCCACCGCGCCGACTGCCGGCAGGTGATCAACGAGCGCGACCGCGCGCGGCTGGTCGAGGTCACCTGGGGCGAGGCCAGCCCGCAGCAGGGCTACCCGGTGCACGTGCGGATCGAGGCCTGGGATCGGGTCGGGCTGTGGCGTGATATCTCCGGTGCCGTGGCCGATGCCGGCATCAACATCCAGGAGGTCCAGCAGGTGCCGACGCGCAAGCCCGACCGCGCGATACTGATGACTACGTTGCTGATCCAGAGCATCTCCCAGCTCTCCACTATCCTCGACAAGCTCAACCGCCTGCCCGACGTGATCGAGGCGCGCCGCGAGCAGGGCGGCCTGACCGCAACCGCGTAGGCGAGTGTTGAGTGTTGAGGTGTGAGTTTTGAGTTATCCTGAGCTCAACACTCAACACTCAGAACTCAAAACTTAAAACTCAAACCTCTTCTGGCAAATCGCTTTCAACCAGCGCGTGTGGTATCTGGCCCTGCGCTCGTCCGCGCAGGCCCAGCGCGCCGCGTGCCCCGTCGGGCGTCGCCGGCTCCAGATTCAGCTCGCGCGCGATCCGCACCGACCGCTCCACGAGCTGCGCGTTCTCCTTCACCAACTCGCCGCGCCGGTAGTAGACGTTGTCCTCCATGCCCAGCCGCGCGTTCAGCCCCATCGCCATCGCCATCGTGGTGATCGTGAGCTGCGTGCGCCCCATCGAGCTGACGTTGCAGAGCGTATCGGGCGGCAGGCGGCGCACCATCTCGACCAGGTTCACGGGCGTGCCGCGCAGCCCGCCCTGTGTCGGCGTATTGAGCACTAGGTTGATGACATACGGCGGCTCGAGCAAGCCCGTGCCGATCAGAAACTCGGCTTCTTCGAGCATGGCGATGTTGTAGACCTCCAGCTCGGGCTTGACGCCGCGGCGCCGCATCTCGCGCGCGAAGCGCAGGATATCCGAGCGGTGG
>DATFXE010000142.1:0-6460 GCA_035258585.1 Roseiflexaceae bacterium
GAGACCCCGCTGTGGATACGCTGGATCACCTCGGCCAGGAGCGGAGCGACCGACAGCACGCGTAGGAACGCAGAATGCTGGTCGATCGCCTGGCGCAGGCTGTCGGTGGTCACCAGCTCGCGGATGGCGCTGTGCGAGAGGCGCTCGAGCGCGTTGCCAGCCAGCACCGCGTGGACGGCGGCGGCATAGACTTCGCGCGCACCCTCGGCCATCAGCAGATCGGCGGCCTCGATCATCGAGCCGCCGGTCAGAATCTCGTCGTCCACCAGGATGCAGCGCCTGCCGCTCACGTCGCCGATCAGGGTGAGCGCCTCGACGCGCGACTCGATCTCGTCGCGCTGGCCGAGCTGCTGGACGCGGCGCTTCTCGACGATCGCCAGCGGCGCGCCAAGCTGCTCGGCGAAGTTGCGGGCGCGCTTGGCGAAGCCCAGGTCGGGCGATACCACCACCACGTCGCTCCAGTTGCGCTCGCTGAAGTGGCGCACCAGCAGCGACACCGCGCTGAGCTCATCCACCGGCACGTTGAAGAATCCCTGGATCTGGCCGGCGTGCAGATCGAGCGTGATCACCTGCTGCGCGCCGGCCACCTGAATCAGGTCGGCCAGCAGGCGCGCGGTGATCGGCACGCGCGGCTGGTCGCGCTTGTCGGTGCGGCCGTAGGCATAGTAGGGGATGACCGCCGTCACGCGGCCGGCCGAGGCGCGCTTACATGCGTCCAGCATGATCAGCAGTTCCATGATCCGGTCGCTCAGCGGCAGGCCCAGCGACTGCACCACGAAGACATCCTTCTCGCGCACGCTCTCGTTGAGCTTGACGAAGATATTGTCGTTGGCGAACGAGGTCACAGTGATATCGCCCATCGGAATGCCCAGGCGTTCGCAGATCGCCTGGGCCAGCCTGGGGTTGGCGTTGCCGGTGAAGATCCGAAGTTCGTCGAAGCGGCTGCTCATACTCTCTCCAGAAAATCCGTTGGTTGTCGATCAGGCGTCGATGTAGGCGCACATGGAACCATACAACAGAGGCGCTGTCAAACGGCCGTATCGACCTGTCCTTTGTTATGGGTCAGCTGTGCCGGCGAAGCCAACCCATAACGATAGAGGTTTGAGAGAACCGCGGCGCTCCAAACCCTGCCCAAAAGGGCCAGCCCTGTAGTTCGAAGAAATGACAGATTATTTATTCCTAAAGTATATTAATCGCCCCTTTGTCGTTTTTTAATCTGCGTCCTGGAAGATATAGCAAAGGTTCTGCTAGTGGCTTGCCACAGTGTTTCTGCTGGGTGGGGGTGCAAGGGCGGCCGGGTGCCCTCTGGGCGTCGCCCCCTGCACCCCCAGCTGGGGAGGCTCGGAGGGGCCCGGGTACCCTCTGGGTGCCCCCTCCGAGCCTCCAGAGCAAAATCAGTGTGGTTGACCACTAGCTACCTCGTCAGTGGGTATTGCGCGGGCCGCAGGCCCCCCAGACGTCTTTTCTGGATGGCTTCGCCCTCCAAACCTCCCAATGAGGAGTACGCCAGCAGAATGTATGCAAACGTCCTGATCAATCGCGACGACCATGCTTTACACCAAGGAGGCACTAATGACGAACGACGCCAGCACATGCCCGCTCACGCAGCAACAGCTCGTCGGCGAGTACTTCATCGAGCACCGTACCAAGCTGCTTGACATCGCCGCGTTTCTCGATCGGCTGGATCGCGCCGTCGCCCTAGACGCTACCCACGACTTCCGTGTCATAGCGTTGAGGCAGGCACTGCAGCTGCTCTGTTCAGATCAGCCGGGCCGGATCGAGCGCATCCAGATTGCGCTAAGCGACCCAACCCTTGAGCTATTAGCTGAGCGCGACCGCCAGAACGCATTTGGCGCCGCCCAGACACAGGAGCGCTAACATGCAATACATTGACCTGCACGCTCACATGGTCTCGCGCACCACCGACGACTATCAGCGGATGGCGCTGACCGGCTGCGTCGCGTTGACCGAGCCGGCGTTCTGGGCTGGCTACGATCGCGCCTCGGCCGACGCGTTCGCCGATTACTTCGACCGCCTGACCGACTTCGAGCCCAAGCGCGCCGCCAAATACGGTATCCAGCATTATACCTGGCTGTGCCTGAACCCCAAGGAGGGTGAAGATCGTGCCCTGGCGCAGGCCGTGCTGGATATCATCCCCCGGTTTCTCGACCGCCCGAATGTGCTAGGGATCGGCGAGATCGGGTTGAACCGCGTGACCCGCAACGAGCTGGCGACCTTTGTGGATCACGTCGAGCTAGCGCTCAAACACGATCAGCTGATTCATATCCACACCCCACACCTCGAGGATAAACTCAAAGGCACCAGGGTGATTGTGGACACATTGGCGGCCGATCGACGGATCGCGCCTCAGCGCGTTATGGTCGATCACGTCGAGGAGCATACGATCGGCATGGCTCTGGAGCATGGCTTCTGGGCCGGTATCACCCTCTACCCCAACACTAAGGTCTCACCGATGCGCGCCGTTGACATGATCGAGACACATGGCGCCGATCGAATCTGCGTAGCCTCGGCCTGCGATTGGGGTCCCAGCGAGCCAGTGGCTATCCCGCACTTCGTGCTTGAGATGCGCCGGCGTGGCCACCCAGAACACCTGATCCGCAAGGTTGTATACGAGAACCCGGTCGCGTTCCTCGGCCAATCGCCGAAGTTCAACCTGCGCGAGCTGATCTAATCCCAAAACCCTTCCACTGCGAAGGTCGTGTCATGTAGGAGAAACAACGCACATGTACATCGGAGCCAACGATTCGTTTCAGCTCACCTATTGCACCAACATCCATCCGGCGAATGGCTGGCGCGCGGTGCTGGCCAACCTCGAACACTACGCCCCCGCGCTCAAGGCGCGCTTTGCCGCCGATCGGTCGTTTGGCATTGGGCTGCGGCTCTCGGGCCAGGAGAGCGAGGAGTTGCTACGCGGCGAGCAGCTGGATGAGTTCCAGGCGTTTCTGGAACAGCGCGGGCTGTATGTCTTCACGCTCAACGGATTCCCGCATGGCCCATTCCACCGCCAGGCGGTCAAAGGTGCCGTCCATGCGCCGGATTGGCGCGAGGAAGAACGAGTACAGTACACGCTGCGTCTGGTCGCCGTGCTCGCGCGCCTGCTGCCCGAGCATACCGACGGCGGCATTTCGACCAGCCCGCTCTCGTACAAGCCATGGGTTGGCACAGGCGACGCGGCCACATGGCGGCATATGACTTGCCAGGTGGTGCGTGTAGCCGCGGCGCTGGTGCAAGCGCACCTTGAGAGTGGGCGGCTGATCCACCTGGATATCGAGCCAGAGCCGGATGGCCTGCTCGAGAACAGTGCTGAGCTGGCGCGCTTCTACACCGACTGGCTGCTGCCGAAAGGCGGGCGTATGCTGGCCGAGGAGCTGAAGATCTCGGTGGAGCAGGCGCAGGAGCGGCTGCTCGACCACATTCGGGTCTGCTGGGATACCTGCCACGTCGCGCTGGCCTACGAGGATCCGGCCGAGGTCTTGCGTCGCTACGCCGAGATTGGCATCAAGGTGGGCAAGATCCAGGTCAGCTCGGCGCTGAAGCTGTTTTTGCCCGGCGACATCGCCGAGCGGGCGCCGCTTGCGTCCGCGCTCCAACCGTTCGCCGAGTCGACCTATCTCCACCAGGTCATTCAACAGAACAGTGATCGAACGCTGCGACAGTATCCAGACCTGCCGGATGCCCTGCCCAGCATCGACGACCCGCGAGCCGAGCAGTGGCGTGTCCACTTCCATGTGCCGATCTTCGTTGAGCGCTATGGGCTATTCGGCTCGACCCAGGATGATATCCAGCGCCTGTTCGCACTGCTGCGCGCGCAGCCGTTCTGCCGCCAGCTCGAGATCGAGACCTACACATGGGAAGTGCTGCCGCCGGATCTGAAGCAGGATCTGCTAGAGTCGATCGCGCGTGAGTATGAATGGGTGCTGCATGGCTTCGCATGAATCTCGGCTGAGCTACTGGTGGCCGTGGTGGCGGCGACTCCACGGCTACCTGGCCTTGGCGCGGATCTCGAATAGCCCGACGGTGGCGAGCAACGTGCTGGCTGGGGCGGCGCTGGCCGGCGCGCTGGCGCCGAATGGCAATATCGCGTTGCTGGCCGTAGCCATGGTGCTGTTCTACACCGCCGGTATGTTCCTGAACGATCTGTGCGACTACGCGATCGACTGCCGCGCCCGCCCCGATCGCCCGCTGCCTTCTGGCGCGGTGACTCGCGCTGAGGCCAGCGCTGCCACGGTTGGGCTGTTCGTTGGTGGGTTGGCGATGCTATGGCTGCTTGGCCCCACGCCATTTCTCGGCGGCCTGGTGCTGGTCGGCCTGATTGTGCTCTACGACATATGGCACAAGAGCAATCCGCTCAGCCCGCTGATCATGGCTGGCTGCCGAGCGATGGTCTATGTGATTGCGTTCGTTGTGTTTGCGCCGCAACCAACCGGCGCGCTTGCACTGGCAGCGAGCGTGCTTGGCCTCTATATCGTGGGGCTCACGGCGCTGGCCAAAAGCGAGGCGCTCCCGGGCGCCGCGAAGCATTGGCCAGCCGTAGCGCTGATCCTGCCGGCGGTCGCCTTCCTCGCCCAACGCCCATCGCTTGCGGCGCTGCCTACGGCGCTCGTGTTCCTGGGCTGGGTGCTCTACAGTCTTTCGTTCGCGTATCGAAAGCGTGGGCGCAGTATCGGCGGCGCGATCGGCCGCCTGATCGCGGGTGTGGCGCTGTGCGATGCGCTGGTACTGGCGCTGGCGCGCGCGTGGCTCGGCGTTGCGCTGGCACTGGTCGCATTCGGTTTGACGCTCTTGTTCCAACGCTATATCAAAGGAACCTGACGTTTTGAGAAAGACAGTTGTGATCAATGCTGTGGGGCTGACACCCAGCCTGATCGGGCCGGCTACGCCGCGGTTGCGAGCCTTCGCCGAGCGAGGCGCGCTGGCGACAGTTGGGCATGTGCTGCCGGCCGTGACATGCAGCGTCCAGGCGACGTACCTGACTGGCCGCTGGCCCAGCGATCACGGGATCGTCGGCAACGGCTGGTACTTCCGCGACGAATGCGAGATCAAGTTCTGGCGCCAGAGCAACCAACTTGTTCAGCAGCCGAGCATTTGGGAGATGGCGCGCGCACTCGATCCGACTTTCACCTGTGCCAACCTGTTCTGGTGGTACAACATGTACTCCTCGGTGGATTACGCTGTCACGCCGCGCCCCATGTACCCGGCCGACGGGCGGAAGTTGCCCGACATCTACAGCAAGCCGGCCGATCTGCGCCCCTGGCTGCAAGCCAAGCTGGGCCAGTTTCCGCTGTTCGAGTTCTGGGGGCCGAACAGCTCGATCCGATCGAGCGCGTGGATCGCCGAATCGGCCAAGCTGATCGACCAACGACACGACCCGACGCTGACGCTGATCTACTTGCCGCACCTGGACTACTGCCTGCAACGCGCCGGCCCCGACCTCGCGCAGATCGAGGGCGATCTGCGCGCGCTGGATGTTGTGTGCGGCGATCTGTTTGACTACTACGCGGCTCGCGGCGCCCAGGTGATCGTGCTCTCCGAGTATGGCGTCGCGCCGGTCGGTCGCCCGATTCACCTCAACCGGGTGCTGCGCGAGCAGGGGCTGATCGCGGTGCGTGACGAGCTGGGCCGCGAGCTGCTCGATGCCGGCGCCAGCGCGGCGTTCGCCGTGGCCGATCACCAGCTCGCACATGTCTACGTCGCCGACCCGGCGCGCCTGAGCCAGGTGCGCGCAGTACTGGAGGCAATCGAGGGGGTTGCGCAAGTGCTCGAGCATGCGGGTAAGCAGGCTCATCGACTCGACCACCCGCGCGCGGGAGAGTTCGTGGTGCTGGCCGCGCCAGATGCCTGGTTCACCTACTACTACTGGCTCGACGATCGGCGCGCGCCGGACTATGCGCGGACGGTCGATATCCACCGCAAGCCAGGTTATGATCCTGTGGAGCTGTTCATCGATCCGGCGATCCGCTTTCCGCCGGTCAAAGTTGGTTGGAAGCTACTGAGGAAGCAGCTGGGCTTTCGGTACCTGATGGATGTCATTCCGCTCGACGCCACGCTTGTGCGTGGGTCGCATGGCATCGCTCCATCGGCACCAGCGAATGGCGCGCTGGTCATGACCAGCGCGCCCGAACTGCTCGGCGCTACGAGCGTGGAGGCTACGGATGTGTGTGGGCTGATCCTGCGCCACCTGAATAATGAGGATGGGCATATTCCAGAACCAGCATGGCGTGCGGGCGCCGATCTATTATTGACCGCTGCATAGGCAGCTAAAGATGGCTGCTGGGGAGGTCTGGAGGGGCCGAATGCCCCTCCAGACCTCCCCAGTGGTGGGGGTGTGGGGGCGGCCGGGTGCCCTCTGGGCGTCGCCCCCACACCCCCAACCAAAAAGTTAGCTATTTGTGCAGCGCTCAGTAGTACTGACAACTGATAGCGCCGGAGGAAGTTCACA
>DATFXE010000143.1:0-4835 GCA_035258585.1 Roseiflexaceae bacterium
GCTGTTGAGCTTCACCGTACGGGGTGGCGCGGCGGCGGCGCGCGCGGTGTTCGATAGCCTGCGGATGATCTGGCGGGCCACCGATCTGGGCCGGATCAAGAGCGTCGCGACGATCCCGGCGATCTCCACGCACCAGCAGCAGGGCGATAGTGGGCGCGAGATGGGCGGGGTGCCCGATAGCTTGATTCGGCTGAGCGTGGGCGGGGAGCACGCCGCCGATATCATTGAGGATCTTGATCAGGCCTTGTTCGCCGTGCGCTGATACGCGATCGATTGAGGCGCGAGCCCTTGATGGCGTGCAGCCGTTCGTCACGAACACGGTCACATCTCTGCTGCCGCTCCGCATGATCGTCCGTCGGCAGTTGGGATCCGCGCTCTGGCCTGCGCTGTCATCCACAACAATCGTACTGGTGCATGGCGTATAATGTGCCTGATGGACACACTGCTGCGCACAAAATTGTATACGCCCACCCTCCGCTCGTCGTTCGTCCCGCGTCCGCGGCTGATCGCCAAGCTCGACGCGGGGCTGGGCGCCAAATTGACGTTGGTCTCGGCTCCCGCTGGTTTCGGCAAGACCACGCTCATCGTCGCCTGGCTCGCGACCCTCCGGAATGCCCAGCCCTCCCGCCCGGCAGCCTGGCTCTCGCTCGACGCGGGGGACAACGACCCGGTGCGCTGGCTCGCCTACCTCATCACCGCGCTCCAGATGGTGCTGCCCGGCGTGGGGGCCGACGTGCTCCGTGTCCTGCAGACGCCGAGCGGCGCGCCTGGCGGGCCGCCGCTGGAGCCGCTCCTGACCACGCTGCTGAACGAGTTGGCGGTTGCCGCTGCGCCCTTCATCCTTGCGCTCGACGATTACCACGTCATCGAACGTTCGGCGATTGACGACGCGCTCGCGTTCCTGATCGACCACGCTCCACCGACGATCCACCTGGTGATCAGCACCCGTGCCGACCCATCGCTGCCGTTGCCGCGCTGGCGGGCGCGCGGGGAGCTCGTCGAGATCCGCGCACGTGACCTGCGCTTTACCGCCGATGAGGCAGCCACGTTCCTGAACGAGGTGATGCGGATTGATCTATCGCCGGCGGATGTGGCGATACTCGAAGCGCGCACCGAGGGCTGGATCGCCGGTTTGCAGCTCGCCGCGCTCTCACTGCAGGGCGCGGACAACGTTTCAACCCTCATCCACGCGTTTCGCGGCAGCAATCGCTATATCCTCGACTACCTCGCCGACGAAGTGCTCTATCGGCAGCCGCCTGAGGCGAAGCAGTTCCTGCTCTACACCTCCATCCTCGATCGGTTCAGTGCCGAACTGTGCGACGCCGTGCTTGGCGAGGGAAGATCAGCAGCTGAAGATTCAAGCGCACGAACCGCGCCTCTGCCAACCGCTCATCTCCAATCTCAAGAATTACTCGAACATTTCGAGCACACCAACCTGTTCCTCATCCCGCTCGACAGCGAGCGCCGATGGTATCGCTACCACCAACTCTTCACCGACCTGCTGCGGGATCGGCTTCAGCGCGCCCAGCCCGAGCTGGCGCCGACACTGCACCGCCGCGCAGCCCAGTGGTACCAACAGCACGGCTTCACGGCCGACGCGATCAGGCATTTGCTTGCCGCGCAGGCGTTCGATTCGGCGGGAGAGCTGATCGAGCAGGCGGCGCGATCATTGCTGGCTCGTGGTGAGCACCACACCATCTACGGCTGGATCGACGCGCTGCCGCCTGATCTGGTGCGCGCGCGCCCGCGCCTCTGCCTGGCCCACGCGCTGGCACTCGCCTCATCCCGCGATGTGCGCGGAATCGCGGCACGCCTGCAGGATGTCGAGGCCGTGCTCGGCCAAGCAGCTGCTGGGCTGACGGAAACGGATGCCCGATCCCTCGCAGGCGAGATTGCCGCGTATCGGGCCCTGCTGATCTTCTGGCGGAACGAAGACATCACCGAGGCCATTGGGTTGTGCCAGCAGGCGCTGGCGCAGCTCCCACCCGACGATCACTATCTGCGCGGCGTCGTCAGCCGGTACTCCCTCTCTCCGTCGTGGATAATTCAGCACCTCACGCGCTGACGGCTTGACAGCCCTCATCGTTCTCCTTATCCTTCCGGATAACGCCCGTTCGTTCTGAAACCGAGTTGCGAGGTCGCTCATGACGGCCGATTCGGGCTGGTTTGTCCTCCTCCTCGTAGGAGTGTTGATCTGGTTGATCGGGGTCTGGCACGATCGCCAACACCCCCAAGAGCGAACTGCTGTCACCACCTTGAGCCAGCGGCTCCTCAAACCGCGCACGCCACATGACTGTCCCAGCTGCCGTCTGCAGACCACGCTTCCGGCCACCACCCCACTCCGTCCGCCCCTAACCCCCTGGCGTGACCACAAAAGTCGCCGCGGCGCACCCAAGCGCATCGCCACGCAGGGGTTTGCCTGCCCCAATCACATGTGTGCCTACTATCGGATCACTGACGCGCAGATCCATGCCCTGGTCGGGGATGGCGCCCATGGGCGGTGCGAGCGCATCCAGACGCTCCGCTGTCAGGCGTGCAACACCACCTTCACTACCCGCCGCGACACTCCGCTCTATCGCCTGAAAACCTCATCTCAACGGGTTGCCATGGTGCTCACCGCGCTGGCCGAAGGGCTTTCTCTTTCCGCGGCCGGGCGCGTGTTTGGCCATCGGCACGCCACCATCACCACCTGGCTGACGCGCGCCGGCGAACACAGCGCCACGTTCCACGACCGCATCTTTCACAATCTCCACCTGCCTCATATCCAGTTCGACGAACTGCACACACGGCTGCGCTGCCGGGCGCATACACTCTGGCTCTGGGTCGCCGTCGATCCGCTCAGCAAACTCATCCCGGTGCTCCACTTGGGGCCAGGAACCCAAGATGCGGCGCATCGCGTGGTCCACGAGCTGCATGGGCGGCTGGCCTCTGGCTGCCTGCCCGTGTTTACGAGCGACGGCTTGAATCTCTACTTCTACGCATTGACCGCTCATTTTGGGCAGTGGGTCGCAGGTATGGGCCGACGAGTGCGCCAGTGGCAGGTGGCAGCAGGTCTGATCTATGGGCAGGTGAAAAAGACCTACCGGCGGCGGACGTTGGTGCGCGTGACGCAGGTGATGCGGTGCGGGACGCGCGTGGCATTCCGCACCGCCGTACAAGCGCTGGGGCTGAGCGGACGACTCAATACCGCATTTGTGGAGCGGGTGAATTTGACGCTGCGGCAGAGCGTCGCAGCGCTCATCCGCCGCACCTGGTCGACCATGCAGGACGTGCCACATCTGCTGGTCCATCTGGAGTGGTGGCGGGCCTATTATCACTTCGTGCGGCCACACGAATCGCTCCGAGTCGCACTGGCGCAGCCGATCGATCGGGGTGGCAAACGTCGGCCCCAGCGCTATCGGCAGCGGACGCCGGCCATGGCGGCCGGGCTGACCAGCCGCCGCTGGACGGTGCAGAATCTCTTGACCGTGCCACTCCCGCCAGCGCCGCTTGGAACAGGCTGAGGCGAGGGGAAATTAGGGGCAGATGCGCGCTGCCGAGCACCAGATTGAGGCCACAGCAGGCCGTATAGGCAACTTGGGAACGCGGAAGGGTACCGGATGCGTGTAAAAAAGCGCGTGAGCCCGATTGAAGGGGGCGATCGGAATTATCCACCACGTCTGGTAAGAGCACCCATTTCTGGGACGCTGCGATGTTGGGCAAATCGCCAGACGCCAATGGCGGCAATCACGTCCAGGCCAAACTCGCCATGGGGCAGTGCCCAGCGGCCTTCTTCCTCAGGATGGTAGCGCACATGACAGCGGGAACAGGCCGGATTGGGGCACTGCCGCACCACCAAGGTCAATCGGCAGAGGCCCTGCAAGGTGGTCACGGTGCGCGTCCGGTGGTAAGCGACCCACAAGCGTTTGCCACACTGGTCACACATGTCCCGCAGTGGCGAAAGGATGGCTGTTCGCGTCGCGGCGGGACGAGATGTTCGGCGTGCCATCACTGTACTCCTCTCAGCACGTCAGCCGTCCGCGCTCACCTCTAGCCTACACCCCGCTGTCAAGGCAGGTTTTCCGTTCAGGGGCCAGATCGGTATACCGTAAGCGGGTCATCACTGCTCCTTCAGCATAATGAAGGGGCAGTATGCCACAAATCGAGATAAAGTCTCTTGAATGACATAAATCGGATGGCTTTGTACTGTAAGACTCACGGCGCCATTGATGTTCTGGCACACGAGAGGCTGCCCATCGCGATCGAAACACTCGACGCTCGCGCCCGGATCAACAGATAAAGCGACTGACTGCTCAGTATTCGACCAGACGATGGTAATCATCTGGCGCCCCCGGCTGAAGCGATACCCTTCGACCCCGGCTGGCTGGCCCGCAAGCGGGCCAAGCGCGCGCGTATTCTCGAGCAGCGTGGCGGCGGCTTGGTAGGCGTGAAATGCGGGCCGTGGCACAGCAACATTGCTCGGCTCGACCAGCGCGGTATTGAAGAAGCTATCATTGTCGTAGATATACCACATCTGGCCGGCCAATTCATCGTTGATCGCCCGCGCGTAGTAGCGGCCGATCGCATCGGCCTGCGCCTCGCGACATTCCGGCGTGGCGATGATACACAGCAGCGCGGTCTCTGTATTGATCAGCGGTTTTTGCGGCACGCCATAGGTCCGCATAATATTACGCAAGTAGCCAACCTTCCAATCAACCGGCCCACGGGTGCCGTCGGCGGTCAGGTCGTAGTACGAGTATGAATGAAACGACAGCATGTCAAACGACGCGCCGGCGCCGGCAAGTGTAAATTACAGTCTAGAATTGGGTCATTCGCGCTTTTGGTGATCGGCTTTT
>DATFXE010000144.1:0-3106 GCA_035258585.1 Roseiflexaceae bacterium
GCTAGAATATCTGTATAATCATCGAATGTGTACAAATCGAGCGAAGGGACAACGACCATGAGTGTCGCAACCGCGCCCCGCTATCTGCTGGAGGGACGGCTGCTGGAGGTCTGCGACTGCGGCGTGCTCTGCCCGTGCTGGGTCGGCGAGGACCCCGATAACGGCACCTGCGACTCGGCGCTGGCATATCACTTCGACCACGGCGTGATCGAGGGTGTCGACGTGTCGGGCTTGACGTTTGCCGTCGCGGGCCATATCCCGGGCAATATCCTGGCCGGCAACTACGAGGTGGTCTTTTATGTCGACGATCGGGCCACGCCCGAGCAGGAGGCCGCGCTGCTCAAAGTCTGGTCGGGCGCGCTTGGCGGGCCACTGGCGGAAGGGATCAAGCTGATCGGCACGGTCGTCGCCGTCAAGCGCGCGCCGATCACCTTTACCGTCGAGCATGGCAAGGGCGCGCTGGTGATCGGCCAGGCGATCGACATCGCAATGCAGCCGTACCGCGGGCCGTCCGGCGCCGAGACCACGCTGAACGAAAGCATCTTCTCGACCATTCCCGGCTCGCCCGCCTACGTCAGCAAGGCCGACCATTACACCGCGACGGTGCCCGAGCTGAACTGGTCGATCGACCTGCGCGGGCGCAATGCGATCCAGGGCCATTTCCGCTTTGTGGCCGAATAATGTCCATCTTGACATTTTACTGATCCGTGCATTGATTGGGCATCTTTTGGTGGGGGTGCGCGGGCGGCGAAGCCGCCCGCGCACCCCCACCAAAAGGGGAGGTCTGGAGGGGGCCTTCGGCCCCCTCCAGACCTCCCCGAGGAATGATATTCTGTATTTATGTGCATATCAGTATCAGGGATAGGGTTGCGGGGGCGGGGCGCAGCCCCGGCCCCAAACCCCACCTCTGCTAACCGACTGGAAAGCAAGAACCGTCTTTCCCATATTCGTCTTGCAGTGGAACATTCGCATGTCGAAACCCAGTTGGTCTAACGCTATGTTGAACCTGCCTACCCATGCTGCGGGCCGGCGCTACGCGCTGCTCGGAGCCGGCGCCAGCGCGATCGCCTTGGCGGCCTGGATCGGCCTGGAGATCCAGCGGCTGCGCGCGGGGCACGGCTGGCCGGCTGGCGCAGCAGAGCCGGCGCGGTCGGCTGCTTCGCTCTACGCCTTTATCTGCGATGCCGTCGGCCCTTCGCTGCCATATGTCGGTGCGGCGCTGTTTCCGGCCGCGCTGGCGGCGATGGCGCCTTGCCTGCTCCAGATGTCGATCGTGCTCGTGACAGCCGTCTCTGGTATCGCGGCCGGCGCCGCGAGTAGGCCGGCCGGCCCGGCGCTGTGGCGCCAGGGATTGGTCTTCGCGGCCGGGTTCCTGGGCGTCTATACGGCGGCGGCAGTCGGCATAGGGCTGGCGGGCCAGGCGCTCGCGAGCTACGCAGTTGTCTTCAAGGCGCTCGGCGGCGCGCTGGTGCTGGTGCTGGGGCTGGTGGTGTTGCGAGTGCTGCCCCGCGGCGCCCTGAGCGGCTGCCGCGGCCCACGCTGGCTGATCATGAGCGGGAAGGCATCGCTGCGCCGCCCGCTTGGGGCCGGCATGGCCTTTGCGGTCTACTGTGTGAGCTGCTGCGGGCCGTATTTCTCCGGCCTGGCGCTGCTTGGCGCCGGCACGGGCGCCGCCTGGCAGGGCGCGGCGCTGCTCCTCGGCTTCGCCCTGCTGATGAGCGGCTTGCTGTTGCTGCCAATCTTCGCGCTGCCCGCGAGCCGGCGCGTCGGCCAGGCACTGCTCATGCATGGGCGCCCGATCGCGATCTGCTCCGGCACGATCCTGGTGGCCCTGGGTACGGCGCTGCTGCTGGAGCCGGCGCTGGTGTGGGCGTTTCTGGCGATCTGACAGGGCAGTCGCCTCACGCATAGTCAAAATGTATTGAACAGGACTTACGCGGCGATCTAGATGTCATTATTCGCAGCGGTACTTTATCTTCCTTTTGTTTTCGTTTTTTTCGCTCTGCGAGCGAAAAAAACGAAAAACGATGGAATTGGGAAGCAGCGGAGCGAACGCAGGCTTCGTCGTGAGCCCTTCGAGGGGCTCAGGGTTCCTCAACCGAACGGCAAAACGGCCTTTGAATGGGCAACCGCGTAGGTCCTGTTGAAGTGGCCAATGAGTTTTGGTTTCTCAAGCACAGAGAGGATGGATCATGAGTAATGCAGAGCAGCGCGCAGGCGGATTGAGCGTGACCGAGGCCATTCGGGCCAAGCGGGCGGTGCGCTCATACAGTGCCGAGCCAGTCGCCGAGGAGCTGGTTCGGCATATCCTGAACGCCGGCCGGCGCGCCCAGAGCAGCAAGAACGACCAACCCTGGACCTTCGTCGTCGTGACCGAGCGCGAGCAGCTACAGCGCCTGAGCACAGCTGGCACGTATACGGCACATATGCCGTCGTCGGCCTTTACCGTGGTGCTGGTGGCGCGGGCGGGCTATGAGTTTGACCTGGGCCAGGCTGCGGCTTATATGCAGCTGGCAGGCGTGGAGTATGGCATCGGCTCCTGTGTCACCACGCTGCAGAACAGCGAGAAGGCGCAGGCTATTCTTGGCGTGCCGGCCGAGCTGGCCTGTCATTGGGCGATCACCTTCGGCTACCCGGCCGAGGCGCCGGCCCCGCTCAAGGCTGGCGGGCGCCGGCCGCTGGATGAAATGGTGCGCTACGAGCGCTACAGTTAGTACAGCGCGGCGGACATGTGTTCCCGTTGAGTGACGATAGACGATAGACGATAGACGATGGTAGAGCATTCTATCGTCCATCATCCATTGTCTATCGTCAAAGGCCGAACGGAATTGCGATAGGCTGTACTTAGGCTGTCGTGCCCGCCGGCGGGCCAAGCTCGGCCAGCAGGCCATCGAGATCCAGTTCGCCGCCGCTGAACGCGATGTGGCCCTGCGCGTCACGCGGCCACTGATCCATCGGGCGATCCCAGCAGAGCTCCAGGTCGTTGCCGTCCGGGTCTTCGATGTAGATCGCTTCGTGTGTCCCATGGTCGGCGATCTCGCGCAGTGGCCAGTTGACCGCCTGCAGCCGCCGCAGGGCATCCGCAAGCCCGGCGCGGGTTGGGTAG
>DATFXE010000145.1:0-4122 GCA_035258585.1 Roseiflexaceae bacterium
CCCGCCGCAAAATGACGCCTTTCCGATGCTCCAGTGGGTTGCGGGCGACTGGATCGAGGATCGGCACCCGCTCGCGCTGCCGGCCAGCCTCGCGCCGGGCGAGTATCGCATTCGCGCTGGCCTGTTCTACCCGCGCACCGACCGGCGCGCCGGGATGTATAACCAGCACGGCAGATTGAGAGGCGATTACCTTGACGTGGGGAGTATGATCGTCACGGAGGGCGGTAGCTAGTACAGCGAGGCAAAATCGGTTGCCGGTTCTGTTGACGATAGACCATGGATGATAGACGATAGTGGCATCGCCTATGGTCTATCGTCCATCGTCGTAACCGAAAAGTGACGTTCGTCGACGTGTACGAGTGCAACTGCAAGATGAAGCTCCTTTCTTATAGCGCAGAATACGATGCTGATGCTGTCTACGCGCTCTGGCTGGCTGCGCTTGGCGAGCAGTGGCCGATCGATGGCGCAGTTTTTCACAAGCTGCTGACGGACTGGCCGCTGTACGTGGCCGGCGATCACTTTGTCGCGCGCAAGAATGATCGGATTATCGGCTTTGCGGCAACACGGATGGATCGGGGCGACCCTGCCTCGGGCGCCATCCTTGCGCTGTACGTCGATCCGCAATTTCACCGCCGTGGCATTGGCACGGCGCTGCATGAGGCGGCACTGGGGCATCTGCGAGAGATCGGCGCTCGTACTGTGCAGGTCGGTGGTGGCCTTTTCTGGCCAGGTGTCCCTGATAATCTGCCAGCGGCGAAGCCGTTCTTCCAGGCGCGCGGCTGGAATTTCGCTGAACTGTGCTACGACCTCTCGCAGCCGGTGGGCGGGTACAAGTCGCCCGAGGATCTCACCGGCGATATTCTGCTGGAGTTGGCGGCGCCCGACGATGCGCCGGCGCTGCTGGAATTCGAGCGCCGGGAGTTTCCCAATTGGCTTGGCGCCTTCCGGGGGGTGCTCGACGCCGGCGATTTCGACGACCTGCTGCTTGCGCGCGATCGCCAGACACGGGAAATAATTGGCGCGCTGATCCTGTACTCGCACCGCTCGCACCCCAGCCGCGTCGACGGGCTCTGGACCAGCTTGCTCGGCGATCCGCTGGGAGAGATCGGCTGCGTCGGCGTCGCGGAGGCGGCGCAGGGCCGTGGGATCGGCACGGCAATGGTGGCGCGCGCCTCAGAGACCCTCAAACAGCGCGGCGTCGCGGCCATCCATATCGGCTGGGTCTATCGGGTCGATTTCTATGGCCGGCTTGGGTATGCGAAGTGGCGGGCGTTTCATATGAGCTGGCGGGATCTTTAGTTAGGGTGGGGGTCTCCACCCACTGTATAGGAGGCGCTATGCGTGTTCCTCTTTCCTGGCTGAAGGAATTTGTAGACATAACCATGACCGTCGACGAGCTGGCCGAGCGGCTGACGCTGTCGGGGCTGGAGGTGTCCGAGGTCGAGAAGATTGGCATCGAAGGCGCGGAGCTGCCGTGGGACCCTGACAAGATTGTGGTCGGCAACATCCTGGAGGTCAGGCAGCACCCGAACGCCGACCGGCTGGTGTTGGCCGACGTCGATTATGGCGCGGCCGAGCCGCACACCGTCGTCACCGGCGCGCCAAACCTGTTTCAGTATCGCGGCCAGGGCCGGCTGACGCACCCGCTCAAGGGCATTTATGCTAAAGAGGGCGCCACGCTCTACGACGGCCACGCCGAGGGCAAGGTCAAGGCGGTGCTGAAGGGCCGGCCGGTGCGAGGGGTGATGTCCGACGCTATGCTCTGCTCGGAGAAGGAGCTGGGCCTCTCGGAAGAGCACGAGGGCATACTGATCCTGCCCGACGACGCGCCCGTAGGCATGCCGCTGCGCGACCACCTCGGCGACGCGGTGCTCGACATCGATATTCTGCCCAACATGGCCCGCGCACTCTCGATCCTCGGGGTGGCGCGCGAGGTGGCCGCCCTGACCGGCGCCCAGCTGCACATGCCGGAGATGCCGCTCGTTGCGGATGGCCCGAGCATCGAGGGCCGCGCGCGGGTGACGGTCGAGACGCCCGACCTGTGCCCGCGCTTCAGCGCCACGCTGATCGAGGGCGTGTGGATCGGTCCTTCGCCGCTGTGGATGCAACGGCGACTGCTCCTGGCCGGCATGCGGCCGATCTTCAATATCGTCGATATCTCGAATTACGTGATGCTGGAGCTGGGCCAGCCGAGCCACACTTTCGACGCCGATAAGGTGGTCGACCAGCACCTGATCGTGCGGCTGGCGCGCGACGGCGAGCGGCTGACGACGCTGGACGGCAAACAGCATCAGCTGACCAGTGAGCACCTGCTGGTCGCCGATCCGGCCGGTCCATCCAGCATCGCCGGCGTGATGGGTGGCGCGGCAAGTGAGGTGAGCGAGACGACCACGCATGTGCTGCTGGAGGCGGCTATCTGGGAGCCGACAATTATTCGGCGGATGGCGCGCGCCTTCAAGCTGCCCTCCGAAGCGTCGCGACGCTTCGAGCGCGGAGTCGACTACGAGCTGCCGCCGCTGGCGCAGCGCCGGGCACTTGGCCTGATGCAGCAGATCGCCGGCGGAATCGTAGCGCAGGGCATGATCGATGTCTACTTGCGGCCCTGGCAGCCGGTGGTGCTGGATCTGCCGCCGCGCGAGGTGCAGCGCATCCTTGGCATTACGCTCTCGGCCGAGGAGATCGCCGATCTGCTGCGGCCGCTCGGCTTCACGTGCGAGGTCGTCGGCGAGCCGGGGGTGGTTCATGTCACGGTGCCGAGCTACCGTCAGGACGTGACTATACTGGCCGATCTGTGCGAAGAGGTTGCGCGAATGTATGGCTACGACCGCATCCCGACAACCATGTTGGAGGATGAGCTGCCTGAGCAGCGATCGAACCCTTCCTTGGAGCTGGAGGAGAAGGCCCGCGATGTGCTGGTAGGCGCCGGCCTGGACGAGGCGATCACCTACTCGCTCACCAACATGGGCAGTATCGCGAAGACGAACCCGCTCGACGCCGAGCCATCGCGCTACCTGAAGCTGACCAACCCGATCACGCCTGAGCGCGAGTACCTGCGACTTTCGATCTTGCCGACGCTGCTGGAGGCGCTGGCGCAGAATCTGCGCGAGTACGAGCGTGTGCTGGTATTCGAGATCGGCCATGTCTACCTGCCACACGCGGGCCAGGTGCTGCCCGACGAGCCGCGGCGCCTTGCAATCGCCATGGCCGGCGCGCGCGAGCCGCGCTCGTGGCTTAACGCCCAGCCTGAGCCGCTGGACTTCTTCGATCTGAAGGGCATAGTCGAGTCGCTGCTCGAACGGCTGAATCTGACCGATCGGGTGCGCTTCGTCCCACTTACCGATAACCCGCGCTTTCACCCTGGCCGCGCCGCCAGGCTGGAGGCTAGGGACTTGAGGCTAGAGGCTAGTAGAGAAGCGCAGAGCGATACAAGCCTCAAGCCTCAAGCCTCAAGCCTCGGGGTGCTGGGCGAACTGCACCCAGCAGTGCGCGAGCGGCTGGAGCTGGAGGCCCCGCGCGCGCTGGCGGCCGAGCTCGACCTGGAGCGGCTGATCGAGCTGGCGCAGCCGCCGACCTACCGGCCGATCTCGCGCTTCCCGGCGATCAGTCAGGATCTGGCGGTGGTCGTCGGCATGGAGGTGGCGACCGACCAGGTTATGGCGGCGATCCGCAAATACGCCGGCGCCACCCTCGAGTCGCTGGCGCTGTTCGACGTGTACGAGGGGCCGCAGGTCGGCGCGGGCAAGCGCAGCCTGGCCTACCGCCTGACCTTCCGCTCGATGGATCGGACGCTGAGCGACGCCGATGTCGGCAAGCTGCGCGCCAAGATCGTGCGCGGGCTGGAGCATGATATCGGGGCGACGATTCGGGGGTAGCCTTGATGAAGTTCAGTCCGAATGCTGAAATCAGCTTTAGCTGACTGAAATGCCGCGAATAGTGATGTGGTCAGTCGGCTTGAGCCGACTTCGGTTGCCAGCCTCGAATTCATTCGAGGATGGGCATGGAACAATAAACAATGGCGCTAATCATTCTGGCCGACGACCTGACCGGCGCGGCCGACTGCGCGGCGCGCTGCCACTCGGCCTCTATCGCGGCGACGATCGTGCTTCCGGGCGCCCCTGTGCC
>DATFXE010000146.1:0-3392 GCA_035258585.1 Roseiflexaceae bacterium
TAGCGCGTTTGACAAGCGAGCATCCTTATACTAGGATCGCCGCGTTCCTCTCATCCGCATCGCGAGCAATGCAAGGAGGCGCTCGTGTCGCACACCGTTCCTTCACGTATGCCCTTCGGCATCGCTTCATACAGCTTTCCCTTTAGCTGCGGCTGGGTCAGGCGCGATGGTCGGCCGGCCTTCCCACAGCCGATTCGCGCGCCGGCTTTGATCGACCTGGCGACCCAGCATCAGCTCAGCGGCATCGAGATCCCTCTGTCTGGCATGCTGCCGAACCTCTCGGATGCCTCAGTCGACCAACTGCGCGAGAAGCTGGCATCCGCCCGCCTTGGGCTGGTCGTCGACACCGGGGTGGTCGACGTGGCCACACTGCGCGAGCAGCTGCCGGCGGCGGCGCGCGCCGGAGCTAAGGTCGTGCGTGCGACGCTCAGCTCGATCCTTGAGGGCGCACGGGCCGGTCTCCCTGGCGGATGGGACGCCTACCTGGAAGAGATGCGCCGGCGAATCGTCGAGCTGCGACCGCTGCTGGAGCAGTACGATCTGACTCTGGCGCTTGAAAACCACCAGGACGCCACATCCGAGGATCTGATCGCGCTGTGTCAGGCCGGCGGCGGGCGAGTCGGCATCACCTTCGATGTGGTCAACCCGCTGGCCGTGGGCGAAGACCCATTCGCATTCGCACGCAATGCCGGCGCATTGATTCGTAACGTGCATATCAAGGATTACCAGATCTACCCGACCGAGTCCGGCTACCGGCTGGTGCGCGCGGCGATCGGCCAGGGCGTGATCGATTGGGCGGCGATGCTGGCGCTGCTACGCGAGGTCGCGCCAGACGCGAGCTACCACATCGAGCTGGCCGCGCTGTATGCCCGTCATATCCGGCTGCTGGAGGACGAGTGGTGGATTGGCTACCCGCCGCGCGACGCGCGCGAGCTCATCCAGGTGCTGCGCTTCGTGGGCCGGCACGCCCGCCCGGCCGGCGAGCCCTGGCAGACGCCCTGGGAGCGCGACGCGCCCGACGAGGAGGTCGAGCTGTATGAGCGCGGGCAGTTCGAGGAGAGCGTGGCGCATCTGCGATCGATACTAGCGATTGGCGATTAGGTATTGGGAATCAGGGATTAGGTTGTACTACTCCCGATCCCTAGTCCCTAATACCTAATCGCCCGTAAGGAGTTTAGAGGTGAGCTTCCCCCTTGACCTCTTCCGGCTCGACGGCCGCGTTGCACTGATCACCGGCGGTGCGGGCGGCCTGGGGCTGGTCTTCGCGCGGGCGCTGGCCGGCGCCGGAGCCGATGTCGCGCTGCTGGGGCGGCGCGGCGAGGCGGCGCAGTCGGCAGCCCAAACGGTGGCCCAGGAGACCGGCCGCCGCACACTAGGCGTCGCGGCCGACGTCACCGACCAGGAGCAGGTGCGCGCGGCAATCGGCCGGGTGCAAGCCGAGCTGGGCCGGCTCGACATCCTGATCAACAGCGCCGGCGTCAACATCCGCAAACCCACGGTCGAGTTCTCGCTGAACGACTGGCGCAAGGTGATCGACATCAATTTGACCGGCTCGTTCATCTGTGCCCAGGCTGCCGCGCCGGCCATGATCGCGAACGGCTGGGGGCGGGTGATCAACATCAGCTCGATGCTCGGCATGGTCGGCCTGGGCGAGCGACCGGCCTATACCGCCGCCAAGGGCGGTGTGATCCAGCTGACCCGCACGATGGCGCTGGAATGGGCTCAGCACAAAGTCACCGTCAACGCACTGGCGCCCGGCCCGTTCGGAACCGAGATGAATCGGCCGCTGATGGAGAACCCGGCCGCCTACCGCGCCTTCGCCGATAAGATTCCGCTGGGCCGCTGGGGCGAGACGGGGGAGCTGGCTGGCCCGATCGTCTTCCTGGCATCCGAGGCTTCCAGATTCATGACCGGGGCCGTGCTGACCGTCGACGGTGGCTGGACGGCACAGTGACAATTCATAGTCCCAGTCGGCAGTCGGCAGTAATCATAACTACTACCGCTGACTGTCGACTGCGGACTGCTGACTGTAGTGAGGAAAGAAATGCAACTGGCCACCCGTGTTGTCATGCCCAAGCCCTACGAGGTCATCACCGAGCCATACGAGATTGGCTCGCCCGGCGAGGGCCAGGTATTGATCACGACCGAAGCCAGTGCGATCAGCGCTGGCACCGAGCTGGCGGTCTACACTGGCATTCATCAGTGGTTGAACGACCCAACCCGCACCTGGCCGCGATTTCCGTTCGTGCCGGGCTATGCCGGCGTCGGGCGGATCGCCGCCGTCGGCGCGGGCGTCGAAGGGTTGGCCGAGGGCGACCGCGTGATCTACGATGCGCGCCACGAGAGCCACGCGCTGGTGAACGTGACCAGCGACCGCTCGCTGCTGCGCAAGATCGCCGATCACGTGCCAGCGCCGGTGGCGGCCCTGGTGCCCCTGGCGCGCTTCCCTTTCGCCGCGCTGGTCCAGAGCGACCGGATGCTTGGCCAGTCGGTGGCGGTCTTTGGCCTGGGGCCGATCGGCCAGATCACCCTGCGGCTGTACGCCGCCGCAGGAGCATACCCGCTGATTGGCATCGACCCGGTCGCCGGGCGGCGCGCGGTCGCGGCACGCACACCCGGCGTATCGACCCTCGACCCGAGCGCGGGCGATCTCAAGGCTGGGCTGCGCGCACTGAACGGCGGCGCGCTGCCGGATATCACCGTGGATGCCACTGGGGTGCCCAACACCGTGAAGGCGGCGATGAATGTGGTCACCGATGGCGGGCGGGTGGTGATGGTTGGCAGCCCGCGCGGGATCGCCGGCGATGTCGATTTCTACTGGGATCTGCACGGTCGCTCGATCACGCTGATCGGCGCGCACGGCACGGCGGTTGGAGTCCAGCCGCGCGAGAACTTCCCATTTGTGCGCGAGCGCGCCATGCGGCTGCTGGTCCACTGGGTCGAGAGCGGCAAGGTCGCGTTCGACGATCTGATCACCCACGACGTCCACGCCAGCGAGGCTGCCGCGATGTACGATGGCCTGCTCAACCAGCGCGACGAGTTCCTGGGCGTGACGCTGCACTGGTAGCCAGTCCCCAGTAGGCAGAAGACAGTAAGCAGTCCAGCGATAGCGTTCTGGAGCATGTGTCTCTAGCCAGTCGCCAGTAAGCAGTAGCGCTGAGGCAGAAGAAAGCCCTCTGTTGTTCTTTTGTTTTCGCCCTGCTTGGGCGAAAACAAAAGAACAATAGTAAATCGACAAGTACCATGCTGCCGCAGGCTCAAAGCCATTTGATTGAAACCAGATCAATCACAGCAGAGCGAGCAGATCATGAAAGCAGTCGTATGGCTCGGCCCACGCCGAATGGAGCTACAGAGCGTGCCGGAGCCCACGCCGCGGCCCGGCGAGGCCATCC
>DATFXE010000147.1:0-13121 GCA_035258585.1 Roseiflexaceae bacterium
CGGCGTTCGCCTGCACAACCCACTCGGCATCGTCCCCGACAGCGTGATAGAACGTTTCTTTAGTGGACCGTGGTCGATCATGCTGTTGACAACCGTCGCATGCTGCGTGGCGGCGGTCTTCGTCCGTTACCGCCGCGCGGCAGCGCAGGAGCGCGCCCAGATCAAGTGGTTCCTGTATGCCTGCGCGCTGTTCTTGATCATCTACCCGATTGGCTCTTTTGTTTCATCAAACGATTGTTGGAGCATTGTGTTCGATCTGATGGTGCTGACGATTCCCACCAGCATCGGCATCGCCATCCTGCGCTACCGCCTGTACGACATCGACATCATCATCCGGCGCACACTGGTCTACTCGACGCTGACACTCACGCTGGGCCTGGTGTACCTCGGCTGCATCGTGGTGAGCCGAACGCTGATCGCACCCTATATCGGCGGCTCGGATGTAGCGATTGTGGCCTCGACGCTGGCGATTGCGGCGCTGTTCACCCCGCTGCGGCGGCGCATCCAAAATATCATCGACAAGCGCTTCTATCGCCGCAAGTACGACGCCGCCAAGGTGCTGGCCGCCTTCGGCGCCACCGCGCGCGACGAGACCGACCTGGAGCGGCTGACCGCCGAGCTGCTGCGCGTGGTGGACGCAACGATGCAGCCGGAGTCTGTTGGGCTATGGCTGCGCGAGCCCTCCACAACGGCCGGCGGCGCTCCTCCTCAATCAGGTAACACGATCGGCGCTCGCTTCGAACATACAACCCGTAGCAGTCTAATAGAGCGATCGGATGAAAATGAGACAATGAAGTCGAGCCTTCCCCTTCGACACGCTCAGGAACCGGCGGGTCCAGCTAAAGTCTCGACTCCGATAGGACAGATTCTATTTGATCGCTCTATAAGCCGTTATCTGCCGTGGTCCCTGCCCTCGATCCTTTTGGCTGGGGCGGTGCTGGTGCCTCTGGCGCTCTGGCTCTTGTATGCCGACCTCGGCAGCCGGTTCGGCCAGCCGGCCGCCGCGCTCAAGAGCCTCGCCAACCTATGTGCGCTCACGGGGACGGCGGCGTTCGCAGTGAGCGTGATACTCGGCGCGCGCCTGAAGCTCGTCGAGCGCGCCCTGGGAGGCGCCGACCAGCTGTACCGGGCTCACCGCAGGATCGGCGCCGCGACGCCGCTGCTCCTCGCTGGCCACGCGCTGTTCGTCGTGGCCAGCAAAGCGATCGCGTCGCTGCCGGCGGGACTGCTGCTCTTCACTCCACTGGCCGGATGGGACGTGTTCCTCGGCGTGATCGCGTTTGCCGGCCTGGTCGCGGCGCTGCTGTTCCCACGATTGCGCACGCTGAAACATGAGGCCTTTGTATTGCTTCACCGTGCGCTTGGGGTCGCGTTCCTGGTCGGCGGCCTGCATGTGCTGCTGGTTCCCGCGACATGGGCGCTCGCATCGCCGCTGATCGCCTACCTGCTCGCGCTGCTGGCGGCGGGCGCGCTCGCCTTCGTCTACCGTTCCGCGCTGGGTCGCTTCCTGATCCGGCGTCACCGCTATCAGATTGCAGAGGTCAACCGGCTAGGGGAGTCGGCGGTCGAGCTGGTGCTGGCGCCGGCGGGAGCGACTATGCCATTTCTTCCAGGTCAGTTCGCTTTCCTCACCATCCTGGACGAACGGCTGCCGCGCGAGGCGCACCCCTTCTCGATCACGTCGGCGCCGTCCGACCCGCGCGTGCGCATGGTCGTGAAAGCGCTTGGCGACTACACGACGCGGCTGCTCGACCTGCGACCGGGCGGGGCGGCGCTGCTGGAGGGGCCATATGGCGGCTGCTCGTACCGGCGAGTCGCCAACCGGCGCCAGATCTGGATCGCCGGCGGCGTCGGGGTCACGCCATTCCTGAGCATGGCCCGCAGCCTGGGCGGCACGCCGTACGACATCGACTTCTACTACTGCACCGAGCGCACCGAAGACGCCTTCTTCCTCGACGAGCTGTTCGTGCTGAGCGACCAGACCCCGCAGCTCCGTATCATTCCCATCCGCAAGATCTCGCTCGGCCATATCACCGTCGATGACTTGCAGGCCGCGAGCGGGGACCTGCCGCGCTACGACATTCTGCTCTGCGGCCCGCCCGTGATGATGCGAAACCTGCGCGCGCAGCTTCAGGCGCGCGGTGTGCCGCCCGCCCAGATCCACTTCGAAGACTTTGCCGCGATGGCAGTGTGACGGGGCGAATTCTGTTGTGACTGCGCGAGCCTGACATTGATAAGGTGACAAGATGACAACCGGCAACGAACAACCGACAACGGACAACCGGAGTCGCTTCGATCGCGGCGCGTGGCTCACCCTGGCCTTCGCACTGTTTCTGCTTCTGACCAGCGCCGCCCAGCTGGCCTATCGCTTCACTTTGCCTACCGACGGCTGGGGGGTCATCAGCGAGGATCTGTCCGACAAGTCGCAGTCGAACGGCTTTTTCACCTATGTGAGCTGGGGCGTGCTGCTGGCCCCGGCGCTGCTGACCTTCGCCCTGCACTTCCCCCAACCCAAACGAATCATCCAACGGCATCGCTGGCTGGGAATGCTCCCATTTGGACCTGGCCTGGCCTTGTTGCTCATATTTATCGTCAAACCAAGCGCTGCACTGGTTGGCTGGTTGATCGTGCCGGTTATGATCATCACGTCGATCGCCAGTTTGATTCACAGTGGTTTCACCCAGCGGGATGCCGTGAGCCGGGCCCAACTACGCTGGGCGATTGGCGGCTTTGTGGCCGGGCTAAGCCTGGTATTGCTGACCTTTCCCTCAGCCTTCCGCTGGATAACCAACTCATTCCTGGCCGAACTGCTCGACAGCGCCGTGAACCTGGGATTTACCGTCGTGCGTGTTTGTCTGGGGGTCGCTGTGTTGCGCTACCGGCTCTATGACATCGATGTGATCATCCGGCGCACACTGGTCTACTCGACGCTGACACTCACGCTGGGCCTGGTGTACCTCCCGGCCGCCGCTAGCTGCCTATGATGTACAGCCCAACGTGCGTTGCATTTCTACCGCGTCAGGCTGCGTGGAAAAAGCACAAGGCGAGCCGATACGCCGTACAGGAGTGTCGCATGACGAGCGATCAGGGCCGTGTTCTAGTGGTGGACGACCACAAACCCAACCGCATCAAAATCTCTTTTGCCGTTAAAAAACTGGGCCATATTGTCGAGGCGGCCGAAGATGGGCGGCAGGCCCTCGAGATGCTGCGGGAGCAGCCCTTCGATCTGGTGCTGCTGGACATCCTTATGCCCGAGCTAGACGGCTACCAGGTGCTGGAGCGGATGAAAGCCGACAGTGCGCTGCGCCATATTCCGGTGATCGTGATTTCGGCCGAGCAAGAGCTCGATAGCGTGGTCAAAGGGATCGAGCTGGGCGCAGAAGATTATCTGCCGAAAACGTTCGATCTAGTCTTGCTCAGAGCGCGGATCAGCGCCTGCCTGGAGAAAAAGCGCTTTCGGGACCAGGAGATCGAGTACTTGCGCCAGGTTGAGCGGCTGACCGAGGCGGCGGCGCTCGTCGAAGCCGCGACCTTCGCCCCCGACGGCTTGGGCCTGGAAAGCCTGACGACCCGCCCCGACGCGCTGGGGCGGCTGGCGCGGGTCTTCCTGCGCATGGCCCGCGAGGTCCACGTTCGCGAGCAGCGCTTGAAGCAGCAGGTGCAGGAGCTGCGCATCGAGGTCGATCACGCCCGCCAGCGCCAGCAGGTCAGCAAGATTACCGGCACGGACTATTTCCGCGAGCTACGCGGTAAGGCCGGCGATCTACGGAACCTGCTGGAAGGTGAGGAGTAGAGCGGTATGTCCAGAATCATCTCCATCCATTCGTTTCGCGGCGGGACCGGCAAATCCAACACCACCGCCAACGTCGCCGCGCTGCTGGCGCTGGAAGGCCGGCGCGTCGGGGTGATCGACACCGATATTCAATCGCCTGGGATCCACGTGCTCTTCGGCCTGGCCGGAGATGCGATCGGCCACTCGCTGAACGATTACTTATGGGGCCGCTGCGATATCGGCCACGCCGCCCACGATCTCACCGCGAAGCTGGGGGAAGGCGCCAGTGGCCGGCTCTTCCTCATTCCCTCCAGCATCCAGGCCGGTGAGATCGTCAACGTCCTGCGCGAGGGGTACGATGTCAGCTTGCTGACCCGAGGCTTCCGCAGCCTGATCAAAGAGCTGGCGCTGGATGTGCTGATGATCGACACCCACCCCGGCTTGAACGAAGAGACGCTCTTCGCGCTGGCGATCTCCCACGCATTGGCCATTATCCTGCGGCCCGACCAGCAGGACTACGAGGGCACGGGCGTGACCATCGAGGTCGCGCGCTCGCTCGACGTGCCGCGTATGCTGCTGGTGATCAACAAAACGCCGCAGGCGCTCGACCCGGCCGAGGTGCGCGCGCGGGTCGCGCGCGCGTACACCTGCGAGGTGGCCGCGGTGCTGCCGCATTCCGACGAACTGATGACCCTGGCGAGCGCCGGCATCTTTGTCCTGCGCTATCCGGATCACCCTTTGACAGCTCTGTATCGGGAAGTAGCGGCTATGTTGGTGGCTTAGCGAAGGATGCATCATGCCGAGCACGCTTCGGCAGAGCCTGCTTGCCTTTTTGAACATCCACCCCGGCGAAGGCCGGCTGGTGACGCTGGTGCTGCTGTATGCCATCCTGCTGTACACTGCCAACGTCTTGATCCATACCGCCAGCTACGCCCTGTTTCTGGCCGAGTTCGGCGCCGCCGCCCTGCCCTACACGTTCGTGGGTGTGGCCGTATTTGCCAGCCTGGTCTCGTTCGTGCAGTTGAAGGTGAACGAGCATTTCTCGCTGGCCACCGGGCTGATCGCCGCGCAAATCTTTCTGCTGCTGAGTCTGGCCGCGTACTGGCTCGGTTTGTTTGCCGCGGCACCCTGGCTGATCTTCAGCCTGCCGATCTACTACGGCGTGAACACCAGCCTGACGCTCGCTTCCTTTTGGAATCTGCTCGGCCGGCTCTATAGTTTGCAGCAGGGCAAACGGCTGTTTGGGCTGCTCAGCTCCGGCGAGAATATCGCCACCATCGCCGCCGGCTTCTTGGCGCCGGCCCTGGTGGCCTGGCTCGGCACGCCGAACCTGTTCCTGGTCGCCGCCGTGGCCATGGCCGCCGCCCTCGGGGTGCTGATCTATCTCGTCCGCGCCAACGCCGCGCAGATGGCTGAACCACTTACGGAGGCAGCGGCCGGCGGCGAGCAGAAATCGGTCGGAAACCTGCTCGGCGATCGCTACATCCGCCTCATCATCAGCCTGTTCGTCGTATTCATCATCGGGATCTGCGTTGTCGACAACATCTTCTACAGCCAGGCTGAGATCCAGTACCCCGACCAGGAGGCCTTTGCGAGCTTCATCGGCCTCTTTTTCGGCGTGTACGGCATGCTGAGCTTGATCCTTCAGCTTTTCGTGACCGGCCGGATCCTCGGCCGTTTTGGCGTGCAGCCGATTATCCTGGCTACGCCCGCAGGCCTGGCCGCGGTCATGCTGCTCTATGGTCTCACTGACGCGTTTACCCCCTGGCAGGTCGCCCTGTTTTGGCTGGCGTCGGCAGCGGAGATGTACCGCTTAGTGCTGGATGTGGTTGACGAGGCTGCCGCCAATGTTGTCTACCAGCCGCTGCCGGCCCGGCAGCGCACCCAGGCCCAGACTCTCGTCAACGGCATTGTCTACCCGCTCTCGATCGGCTTTACCGGCCTGGCGCTGCTCTTTGTGATCAACATCCTAGGCTTTGGGCCGGTGCAGCTGGCCTATCTGCTGCTACCGCTGATCGCCCTCTGGTTGGCGCTCGGGGTTGCGCTCGGCCGGGCGTATCCGCGGCGCTTGCAGGCGGCCCTCAGCCGGCGCAGCCTGGGCGGCCTGGCGCTGGCCCAGCCCGACCGGTCGAGCCTGGCGATCTTTCGGCAGAGCCTGGCCAGCCCGCAGGTAGGGGTCGTGCTCTACGCGCTGGACATGCTGGCCGAGCTTGCGCCGGAGCGGCTGGCGGATTGCTTGCCGGAGCTGCTCGGCCATGCCGAGCGTGAGATCCGGCTGGAGACGCTGCGCCGAGTCGAGCAGCTGGGTCTAAAGGCGGCCATCCCACTGGTGCGCGACAGGTTGGCGTACGAAGGCTCAGGTTCGGTGCAGGCGGCCTCGCTGCGCACGCTCGCGGCCCTGGGCGGCCGGGAGGCTTTTGATCAGGTCTTCCCGTATCTTGAGCATCCCGACCTTTCCCTGCGGCAAGGGGCGGTGGTGGGGCTGCTGCGGAGCGGCGAGTTGGAAGGCATCCTGCTGGCGGGCGAGCAACTGCTAGCCTGGGTGCGCTCGCCGCGCCCAGCGGAGCGCGAGCTCGCGGCCCAGAGCCTGGGCGAGGGCGGCATCGCCGGCTTCTATCGGCCGCTCATAACGCTGCTTCAGGATGACCAGTCGCAGGTGCAGCGGGCGGCCCTGGCCGCAGCCGGCAAGCTGAAGCACCCGACCCTCTGGCCGCCGGTCACAGCCTGCCTGGTATCGCCCCAAGCCCGGTCCGCGGCGCTGGCGGCTCTCATAGCCGGAGGCGCGGCGGCGCTGCCTGCGCTAGAGCAAGCCTTCGCCGAAGCTGGACAGAGTCGGGATGTGCTGATCCGGCTGGCGCGAGTGTGCGGCCGGATCGGCGGTGCACAGGCGCTGGCCCTGCTGCGCCGCCACCTCGATTGGCCCGATCTGCAGGTCCGCGCTCAGATTCTGGCGGCGCTCAACCGTTCCGGCTATCGCGCGGACGACGCCGATCGTGCGTACGTTCATCAGGCACTCAAGGACGAGGCTGCCCAGGCCGCCTGGACCCTGGCTGGCTTGATTGACCTGGAAGACGCGCCCCTCGCAGATCAGCGCGACGCCATTCGGCTCTTAAGCGCGGGCCTCGGCAAAGCCCTGGCTCGGCAGCGTGACCGCCTGTTACTATGGCTCTGCTTGATCTACGACCCCCAGACGATCCAGCAGGTGCGCGACGCTCTGACCAAGGCTGGCCGCGAGGATGGCCACATCGCGGGGCAGCGGCAGGATTATGCCCTGGAAGTGCTCGAAGTCTTGCTTCCGGCCGAGCTGCGAGCAATGCTGCGCCCGCTGATCGAGGTGCAGCCTCCGGCCCAGCGGCTGCAGCGCCTAAGCTCGCTCTTTCCTCAGCCCCACCTCGCCGTCCAGGAGCGCCTGGTGGAGATCATTCGGGCGCCGGCCGCGCGGCTCGATCTATGGACCAAGCTTTGCGCGCTGGAGGCAGTTGGCCAGTCGGCCGATATCGAGCTGGCCGGCGCGGTCGTCGCCGCCCTGGACGACCCCGACCCCCTGGTGCGCGAGAGCGCGGCATGGGCACTGGCCCGGCAGAACGCCGCCCTGTACCAGCGCCACGCCGCGACCCAGGCGCAGGGCCCCGGCCCACCGGTCGCACGAGCGATCAGCTCATTCGAAGCAGACTACCAGAGAGGCAAAGCGATGCTCATGTTGGTGGAAAGGGTGCTGCTCTTAAAAGCCGTCGACCTCTTCGCCGAGGCTTCCGAAGAAGTCCTGGCCGAAGCCGCCGCCACGCTGGCGGAGCTGGAGGTCAAGGCCGGCGACATGATTCTGGCGAAAGACGAGCGCACCAGCGCCATGTACCTGGTTGTGGAAGGGCAGGTCAGCCTCCAGAACGGTGACCGTACCAGCACCTCGCTGGGAGCGCAGGACGTTTTTGGCGAGCTGGCGCTCTTGAACCCTGCGCCGCAGCCCATCGCGGTCATGGCGCTGACCGATGCCCGGCTGCTGCGGCTCGACCAAGCGCCCTTATTCGAGTTGCTCGAAGACCATCCGCCGCTCGCCTGGGGGATCATCCAGCGCCTAGCCCAGCGCTTACAGCGCACCAGTCAGGGCCGGGCCGAGCGGGCCAGGGATGACCTACTGGGCGGATTGCGCGAGAAGCTGGTGAAAAAGGTGTGACGCCGGGTGAACGATGCATGACCGATCCATAACCACGAGCGAAGCAGAGCTGGCCGCCCTGCGGCAGGAGCACGCGATCCTGCGGCAGCGGCTGGCCGAGCTGGAGGCCCGTGAAGCCGAATATCAGCACGCGGACCAGGTGCACGAGGAGCTTGGCCGCCTGCTGGCCGCGTCCCACCAGCGCGCGGCCGATCTCGCCACGATCAACCTGATCAGCCAGGCGCTGGCATCGGAGCTGGATCTCGACGCGCTGATCGAGCTGATTGGCGATCAGCTGCGCCGCACCTTCGCCGCCGACATCGTGTCGGTAGCGCTGCACGACCGCCAGACCGATATGCTCGACGTCGTGTATGCGTATGGCGAGCAGCGTTCTTCGGTGCGTTTCGGCGAGGGGCTGGCCAGCCGGATCATTCAGACGCGCCAGCCCACGGTGATCGGTCAGGATGGCGCGGAACAGCACAGCATGCTGGACGAGGCGGCGGCCGGCACGAGCTCCGCGGCCTTTCTCGGCGTGCCGATCGTGGTGGGCGGCGAGGCGATCGGCGTGATCTGCGTGCAGAGGAGGCAGCACGAACGACGCTTCGAACAAGTCGACGTCCAACTGCTGACCACCATCGCCGCCAACGTCGGGATCGCGCTCGAGCGCGCGCGCTTATTCGCCGAGGCCGCCGAGGCGCGCGCCGCCGCCGAGCAGGCCAACCAGGCCAAGGGCGCCTTCCTCGCGACCATGAGCCACGAGATACGCACGCCGATGAATGGCATCATCGGCATGACCACCCTACTGCTCGACACCGAGCTCACGCGGGAGCAGCGCGATTTCATCGAAACGATCCGCAGCAGCGGCGAGGCCCTGCTGACGATCATCAACGACATTCTGGACTTCTCCAAAGTCGATTCTGGCAAGCTGGAACTGGAATACCAGCCGTTCGAGCCGCGCGCCTGCCTGGAAGACGCGCTGGATCTGCTGGCCGTGACCGCCGCGCGCAAGCGCCTGAACCTGACCTATCGGATCGACCCAGGCACGCCCGAGATAGTCGTCGGCGATAGCACTCGTCTGCGCCAGATCCTTATCAATGTAATCAACAACGCGCTCAAGTTTACCGAGCAGGGCGAAGTCGTGGTGTCGGTCAGGACTGAGGGTCGAGGACTGAGGACTGAGTCGCAAGCGTCCCAACTCAGTCCTCAGTCCTCAGTCCTGATCACTTTTTCGGTCCGCGACACCGGCATCGGCATTCCGGCCGACCGGATGGATCGGCTGTTCAAACCCTTCAGCCAGGTGGACGCCTCGACCACGCGGCGCTACGGCGGTACCGGGCTGGGCCTGGTCATCAGCCAGCGCTTGTGCGAGCTGATGGGCGGGCGGATGTGGGTCGAGAGCCAGGCAGGCGTGGGCACGACTGTTCACTTTACCATCCAGGTCCAGATCGACCATGCCCGTCAGCCCCAGCCCGCCGGGGCGACGAGTTTCGACCCGCAGATGGGCCAGCGCTTGCCTTTGCGCATCCTGGTGGCCGAAGACCACCCAACCAACCAGAAGCTGGCCCTGGCCATCCTGGGCCGGCTCGGTTACCGGGCCGACATTGCCGGCGACGGTCTGGAAGCGCTCGCAGCCCTGGAACGGCAGCCATATGACGTAGTGCTCATGGATCTGCACATGCCGGAGATGGACGGGCTGGAAGCCACGCGCCGGTTTCGGCAGCACCGGCGAGCACAGGGGCGGCCATACATCATCGCCATGACCGCCACTGCGATGCCGGGCGACCGCGAAGCCTGCCTGGCGGCCGGGATGGATGACTACGTTGGCAAGCCTGTCCGCGTGAATGAATTGATCGCGGCCTTGAGCCGCGGCGCCGAAGCTAAGGGGACAGGGGACAGGGGGCAGGAGATAGGAGTTGGAACCGCGGGAGTGAGGGATCAGGAGACCCTAGGTGAAGTCGAAGCATTGGCGACGGAGGCACAACCCGAAATCCGAAACCCGAAGCGCGTAACCCAAACTGTCCTCGATCCTGCCGCGATGGAGACCCTGTTGGACCTCATCGGCGGAGAGCGGGGGCTCTTAGCGGAGCTGATCGACAGCTTCTTGGAGACCGCGCCGCCACTGCTCGCCCGGCTGGAGCAGGGGTTGGCCCAGGGCAGCCCAGCCGAGGTCCGGGTGGCCGCCCACACGCTCAAATCGAGTGGCAAAGACTTTGGGGCAACCAGCCTGGCAGAGCTGTGCCAAACGCTAGAGGATCGGGGCAAGGCCGATGCGCTAGCGGGCGCGGCCGAACTGGTGGCCCGGGTAGCGGCCGAGTATCAGCGGGTGAAAGCTGCGCTGGAGAGAGAGCGAGCAGCACAGACGCGAGAGTCGTAACGCTTTCCGTAACGATCGCCGGACGTTCGCCTGCTATGCTGGCTGCATGAAAAGTGAAACAGGCCGTAATGGCCTGCGCCCTGCGTAGAAAGCGAGACGGCGCTGATCGAGAGCAAGCGGCTGGCATATAGCGAGCGCAAGATATCGGACGTGGCGCTCGATGGTCTGTTCGGCGGGCTGGCGGCCGGCGTGGCGATGGCCGCCTACCTGGTGGCCTGGGGCTTGATCGCTGGCGTAGGAGCGAGCGCGGTGCTGGGCATGTTCGACCCTGGCGAGCGCGGCGCTGCCGTGACGGGCGCGCTGACGCACCTGGCGGTTGCGTCGGTCTACGGCATCCTGTTCGGGCTGATCTGGTGGGCGCTGCGGCGCGGGATACTGCTCGGCGTGCCGGCCTGGCTGGCCGGCGCAATCTATGGCCTATTGCTGGCTAACACGAAAATAGCGTTCAGCGGCCTTCAGGGCGCCGCAGGGATTATGGGTTCGAGATGGACTGTGTAGCCGAGTTGGGCGATGCGCCGCTCCAGCCGATGCACGATTCGGTCTTTCTGTCGCTCATCGAGTGCGCCAGCACCACGTTCCTGATAGACCTCGCCACGCTTCAGCAGCGTGGAGACAATCACGAGGAGCTTATGCGCCAGCGCCACAATCGCTTTTTGCTTGCCGCGCCGCGCCGCCAGTCGACGATAAAACGCGGCCAAGAAGGTCTCGCTCTGCTTGACCGCCGCCCACGCCGCCTGGATCAAGGCGCTGCGCAAGTACTTGTTCCCATCGCGGAGGCGCGTCGACTTGCGTTTGCCAGCGCTCTCGTGCTGACCAGCTCCCAGCCCGGCCCAGCTGCCGACGTGGGCGCTGCTGGGGAAGCGACTCATATCGGTTCCCAGTTCGGCCACAATCGTCTCGGCGATGCGACTGCCAATTCCTGGTATAGCATCGACAATCGCCTGAGCGGCCCACGCTCCATCTGGCGCAGTCGGCCCGTCTGGCGTGGTCGTGTCTGCCTCTGGCCCTGTGCCCCCATCTGTAGGCGGCATCGGCCGCGTGCCCTCGATCGCCGCACGGATCTGCTCGTCAAAAGCGCCAATCTGCTCGTCGAACACGTCAAGCAGCGCCAGATGCTGGCTGATCATGAAGGCGTGATGCGATTGGAGCGTGCCGCGCAGCGCCTGCTCCAACTCGGCTCGCTTACTCCGCAGTCGCCCCTTGGCCAGCTCTGCCAGTTCCGTCAGATCGGTCTGACCTTCCACCAGCGCTTGCAGCATCTTTCTCGCCGACACCCCGGTGATGTCGGTCACCACCGAGGCCAGCTTGATGTTGGCCCATTCCAACACCTTCTGCATGCGGTTGACCACACTGGCGCGCTCCTGCACCAGATGGGTACGCTGGCGGGTCAAATCGCGCAAGGCCCGTTGGGGCGCTGGCGGGACGAAGGAGGGCCGCAGCAAGCCATGGGCGAGCAACTCGGCGATCCACTCAGCATCCTTCACGTCGGTCTTGCGGCCGGGGACATACTTGATCTGAGCAGCATTGACGACCAGAACCGTGAACGACCCTTCCAGCAGGTTGTAGACCGGCTTCCAGAACTCGCCACTGCTCTCCATCGCGACGTGGGTCACCTCCAAACTGGAGAGCCAGGCGACGAGGGTGAGCAACTCGGCGGTGGTGGTGCCAAAGCTGCGCAGATGCGTCGAAAGCGTGCCATCGGCAGCGACCAATCGCACACTCACAACGACAGACCTCTTGTGAACATCCACCCCAGCACAGCGCGAATGGAGAACCTGCATGACGAACCTCCCAAGACCGAGCAAACGAGTGCGCAGGCTGGCCAGATGCCGGTTAGTTTAGAAACTAACACGCGTGCTTCCCGACGAGCGTCGGTGATCACAAAACAGGGTGCCAGACAGCATCCAGGTCAATCTGATGTTCAGGCTCGTGGCACTACGGAAACATCGACCTTGAGACCAGCCTTCGGGTTGAGATTGTACCATTTTCATGCAACAGGGTGCGGCGCGAGCCGCATGGACATCTGATGTGAAAATGCGGTTGCTACGGGCGTTCAGGCGACCACTGCCGCCTGTGGCTCTACAATGACAGTGTAGCCCAGTTGCTCAATGCCCTGGCGTAATCGTCGAACTGTCTGATCTTTCTGCCGTGCATCAAAATAGTTCAGCCCGGCATCCTGGTAATGCACTCGCTTGGTCAGCAGCGTATAGGCGATGATCAACAGCTTGTGTGCCACAGCCACTAGCGTCTTCTTGACCCCGTGGCGAGGCACCAACCGCCGATAGAAGGCGCCCAGGTAGGAATCCTTGACTGTGACCGCCGCCTGGGCGGCTTGTATCAGCGCGCTGCCTAACCACCGTTTGCCCTGGCCGCTCTTGCCCGACAAGCGCTTGCCCGCGCTCTGGCGATTGCCCGGACACAGCTTTGCCCAGCTGGCCAGATGCCCAGCACGTGGAAAGTCTGTCCTGTCCGTGCCAATTTCTGCCACCAACTGTTCCGCGATGCGCGGCCCACTGCCGGGGATCTCATCCCAAGGCGCCACGGCCTCCTGCCAACTGACTGGAGCCGCTCGGTTCTGGGGATGCTCATCCGTTGCTGTGGCGGCAGTGCAGACGAGTGGCGCTGAGGCATCCCTGCTCACATTTGGCCGAGTAACTGCCGTTGTCATCCGGTCGACAATCTCTGCATCAAAGGCCGCGATCTGCTCCTCAAGCAAGTCAATCTGGGCCAGCTGTTGTGCCAGCATGAAGCCATGGTGGTCTCCGACGCTACCCTCCAACGCACGCACCAGATCAGCCTGTTTGCTTCGCAGGCGTCCCCAATCG
>DATFXE010000148.1:0-14912 GCA_035258585.1 Roseiflexaceae bacterium
CGGCAGATCGGTTGGGTTGAACAGCGCGACCGCCCGGGCATTCGGATTCTCCAGCGGGCGCGACCAGACCTGCCGCCCGCCGTCGTCGTAGACGATCAGCGCGGGCGTGCCGCGCCGGTCCTGATCGACGGCGATCACCTCGGGGTTGAGCAGGATATCACGTGTCGCGTCGGACATGCGGGTCAGATCGTTGCCGGCGAACAGCGGCGCGGCCATCATGGCCCATAGACTGAAGTGAGACCGATACTCAGCATCGGTCATGTGGCCGTTGCCGATCTCCAGCATGTCTGGATCATTCCAGCCGCCTGGCCCGCCGGCATAAGCGCGCACCACATTCTCACGAATGATCTGTAGAACTACTGGCCAGCGATCGGCGATATCGCGCGTCGTGCGCCAGAGATGCCCGGTGCCGCGGCCCCAATCCCATGGGTTTTGCTCGCCCCAGGTGCAGATGCTCAGCACAATCGGGCGGCCGGTCGCGGCTAGGGCGTCACGAAACAGCGCGTATTGCGTGGCTGCATCGAGCCCCTCGGCCGCGCACCAATCAACCTTGAGGTAATCGACACCCCAAGCGGCATACGTCGCGGCATCCTGCCACTCGTGCCCAAGGCTGCCGGGGCGGCCCATACACGTGCGATAGCCGGCGTCAGTGTACAGGCCGAACTTCAAACCGCGCGCGTGAATATAGTCGCCGAGCGCAGCCATGCCGCTGGGGAAGCGTTGCGGGTCGGCCACGATCGCGCCTTGCGAGTCGCGGCTAACTTGCCAGCAATCGTCGATCACAACATACTGATAGCCGGCGTCGCGCATGCCGCTCGCGACCATGGCGTCGGCTGTATGCTTAATCAGCTGCTCGGTCACGTCGCAGCCGAAGTGGTTC
Source organism: Roseiflexaceae bacterium (assembly GCA_035258585.1). Lineage (GTDB taxonomy): Bacteria > Chloroflexota > Chloroflexia > Chloroflexales > Roseiflexaceae > DATFXE01. Next base: position 881 of record DATFXE010000148.1, read on the forward strand.
CAACTGTTCCAGCCCATCGGCGGCGTGCGCGCCGTGCCGTCGTCGAGCGCGCGTGCGGCCGGTGAGTTGAGCCGAATGGGCAGGTAGCAGACTGCAGCCAGTATCAGAATAGAACTGAAGACCAGAAGCGTTCGAGCGGTTCGAGATAGCATAGATCGCCTCACCTTCACGAATAGATGAGGCAATCATATGCTGCTACAGCCGGTTTGTGTTTGTCAAAAGGATTACTGTTGCTACGATCGCACGCCGTAGCGGAGCGCCGCTCAATCGGCCACCCGTTCGGCTGCCCGCAGCGCGACGGCGATCGCCGCGTCGACGGCGACGGCCTTCTGCTCGAGCACGACGCTCTCACCTGCGGTTCGCTGTGCAATTATCCCGCAGACGCAGGCGGCCGCGAAGCCATATACCCCGGCCATCTTGAACAAGGTACCCGCTTCCATCTCGTAGTTGAGGATATTCAGGCCGCGGTACTCCTCGGTGATACCCTGGAGCCAGCGCAGCAGGCGGGGGTTGGCCGACTCGCTGCGCTCCTGGCCTTCGTAGAACGTGTCGACCGAGGCGGTAATGCCCAGGTGATGCTGGACACCCAGATGGCGGGCGGCCTCGACCAGCGCGATGGTCAGGAACGGGTCGGCTGCGGCGGGGTATTCGGGCGGCGCGATGTCGTTGGCGGCGCCTTGGCGGCACAGCGCGGCGCGGGTGATCACGATCTGGCCGGGCAGCGCCTGCGCCTGGATCGAACCACATGTGCCGACGCGGATGATCTTGCGGATGCCGGCCTGGATCAGCTCATTCACCACAATGCTGAGCGAGGGCGCGCCCATACCACTGGTGGCCGAGAGGATCGGCCGGCCATTCGGCAAGACGCCTATGTAGCTGTTCAATCCGCGATGCTCCGACAGCGTGCGGATGTTGCCGAGATGTGTTTGCGCGATCGTGCGGGCGCGCTCAGGGTCGCCGGAGAGTAGCGCGATCTGCGGCGGGTCGGCCCCTAGATCGTCGCGCCCGAAACCAATATGATAGAACCGAGCAGGCGTGGCCATTGAACACCTCCGTGAGCTGTACGGCGGTCAGTGGCCCAATTGTACACCCATCCGGGAAGAAGGCAGTAGGCAGTCAGCAGGAGGCAGGCAGCAGTATAATCGCAACGCGCTTTCTTCTTACCGCGCCGGGAAAAGGCAGTCAGCAGGAGACAGACGGCACTATAACCGCAACAAACTGCATACTGCCGCCTGCCGACTGCCGTCTACTACAGTTCGGCTACCGCCGGGATGATCTCGCGTCCGAACGTTTCCAGCGGCGCAAGCTCGTGGACGTTGGGCATATTGAAGATCACGTGCTGGAAGCCTAGCTCGGCCAGCGACTGGCATTGGGCGATCACTTCGGCCGGGGTTGTCCCGCCAGGGGCCAGGTGGACTGTATTGAGCGCAGTGCGCTCGATCGCCTCGTACGGCCGGCCAAGCGCCTCGCAGTGCCCTCGCAGCACCTCAAGCTTGTTACGCAGCACGTCGGGGCCCATGCGCGCGAAGAGGTTGCATGCGTCGGCGTACTGCGCGACCAGGCGCAGCGTCTTCTGCTCGCCGCCGCCGCCAATCATAATTGGCGGGTGTGGAGCGGAGAGCGGCTGCGGGCTATTGAGCGGGTCGGTCAGTTGGTAGTGTGTGCCGTTGTAGGCGGCGCGATCGCCCTTCCACATCTGATGGGCGATCTGGAGCGCTTCCTCGAGCCGCTCGAAGCGCTCCTTAAGCGGGGGGAACGGCACGCCCAGCCCGCGCGATTCGTGCTCGTTCCAGGCCGCGCCGATGCCCAGATAGGCGCGCCCGCCCGAGAGCACATCCAGCGTCGAGACGGTCTTCACCAGGATGCCGGGATAGCGGTAGATCACACCGGTGACGAGCGTCCCAAGCTTGGCGCGTCTGGTCACGCCGGCCAGAAAGCTCAGCGCGCTGTACCCTTCGAGCATGGGAAGCTCGGGCGGGCCGATCACACCGATCTGGAAGAAGTGGTCCATGACCCACAGGCTATAGAAGCCCGCGTCGTCGGCGGTGCGCCCGATCTCGGCCAGGCGCGCGCCGATCTCGGCCGGCCCGCCAGGCCAGGTGAAGCTCGGGACTTGCAGTCCAATCCGCATTACGACCCTCCCTTTCAGTCCAAGAACCGCTCGGGTTCGAGCCACAGCTCGGCCAGTGTGATCACAAGCATACCGATCAGCCCGGTCAGCATGCTATAGATCACCAGGCCAAGTAGATTGATCGGCCGCTGTGCCGCCATGTCGCCGAGCCAATTCCAGAATGCCGTCCCAACCACGGCAAGCGTCCACAGCGACCAGAGGACGATCGAAAGACTCCGATCGCGACTCGCCTGGCGAGCCTGTTCAGCCGGCTCAGGTGAATACGTCTCAACGCTATGCTTGAGCATGGAATGCCTCCTCTGCTAGCTTATATCTCCAGAGGAAGAATAACGTTGACGTTAACGTTATTCTTCGAGCAAAAAAAACTATTCGGCGCGCTTGGAGTTGATATAGTTTTGGATGCGGTCGATATTTTCTTGAAGTTCGGCTCGAAAGCTCTGGAGGCTTTCGATCTTCTCGTCGGTCTCGGCCAGGTGCGCTTGAAGAATTTCAAGAATCCGCTGCTTGCCGCGTATACCTGTCGGATCGTCGCAGTAGAGCGGAAGTACCTCGCCGATCTCTTCCAGCCGCAACCCAAGCTGCTTGAGCCAGTCGATCTTTTTGAGCTTGGTCAGCTCGGTGCTGGTGTAGTAACGAAACCCGTGGCCCTCACGCTCATTCGGACCCAGCAGGCCCAGACCTTCGTAGTAGCGGATGGTCCGTGGGGTCACTCCGGCCTGTTCGGCGAACTCGCCGATTCGCATTTTATCTTTCATAGTCGTTGTGCAACCTTGACGTTAACGTCAAAGTGATAATACACCATCGACGCACAAATGTCAAGCCCTCTTTTCTTGACAAACCTTTGCCTCTGGAGTATAGTCACCGGCACCCAAATAGTACCAGAAGATAATGATCGAATCTTCGCCGCCGCTGGCCGTCGATGGCCTTACGTTTCGCTACCGTACCGCTGCGGCGCCCGCACTCAGCAATATGAGTTTTGCCGTCGGCGCGGGCGAGTTGCTGCTGATCGCCGGCGGCAGTGGTAGTGGTAAATCAACGCTGCTGCGCTGCCTGAACGGCCTGATCCCGCGCAGCTACGGCGGCGATCTGAGTGGCCACATTGCGATCGATGGCCAGGACCCGGCCGGCATGGGCCTCGCACAGCTGGCGCAGCTGGTCGGCACGATCTTGCAGGATCCGGATCGCCAGATCGTCACCAGTTATGTCGAGCGGCAGGTCGCCTTTGGGCCTGAGAATTTGAGTTGGCCGCGTGAACGTATTCGCGCGGCTGTCCAGGCGACGCTCGAACGGCTGCGGATCACCGAGTTGCATGGCCGCGAGACGGGTGGGTTATCGGGGGGCGAACGTCAGAAGGTCGCGCTGGCCGGGCTGCTCTCGATGAACCCGCGTATTCTGCTGCTGGACGAGCCGCTGTCCAGCCTCGATCCGGCTTCGGCCCGCGAGGCGCTGGCGCTCTTTCGCGAGCTGGCCGACGACGGCCGAGCTGTGCTGCTGGTCGAGCATCGTGTCGAGGATGCGCTGGTGGCGCGACCCGAGCGGACGCTATTTATGCAGGATGGCCGGCAGGTTTTCCTGGGTCCAAGCGATACATTTCTGGGCCTGGCCGATCCACGCGAGGTCAAGCTTCCGGCGGATGTAGCCCTGGCGGCGCTAACCGCTGAAACGTTCGAACGTTCGAACGTTCAAACATTCCCTGCGAGGCCGGCGCCTGGCGATGCGCTGCTGGAATTCGAGGATATCCGCTTTGGCTACGGCGATGGACCGGAGATACTGCGCGGGATCTCGCTAACGCTACGCGAGGGCGAAGTCGTAGCGATCATGGGGCCGAATGGTGCCGGCAAATCGACGCTGCTGCGCCACGGGATCGGGTTGCTACGGCCGAGGAGCGGGCAGGTGCGGGTGGCTGGCGTGGATGCGCGCGGCTCCACCGTGGCCCAGCTGGCGCCGACGGTCGGGTATGTGTTCCAGAGCCCGTCGCACATGCTGTTCGCGCCCTCGGTGCGTGCCGAGCTGACCTTTGGCCCACGCAACCTCGGGATGGACGCAGCCACAGCCGAGGCGGCGGTCCCGATGGCGCTGGCGCAAGTCGGGCTGAGCGGTTTCGAGGACCGCGCGCCGCTGTCGCTCTCGTTCGGGCAGCAGAAGCGGCTGGGTATTGCGGCAGTGCTGAGCATGCGGCCGCGCGTCCTGGTGCTGGATGAGCCGACCGCCGGCCAGGATTATGGCAGCACCCAAGCGCTGATGCGGACGATCGGCGGGCTGGAAGGGCTTGCGGCTACCGTGCTGATCACTCACGACGTGGACATGGCGGTGAGCTATGCCACGCGCGTGGTGCTGATGCGCGAGGGCCAGATCGAGTCCGATGGCCCTCCCGAGCAGGTGTTGGCCGACCGCGCTCTGCTCCAGCGCTGCCGGGTCGTCCCTACGTCGCTGCTGGAGCTGAACTTGCGGCTTCTGCCGCGTACTGGCCGCTTCCTGCCGATCGAGCAGCTGGCTCCTTACGCGCAGGCCGAGATGCGGAACATATAGCCTCCTTGTTGACAAAGTTCATCAATAATATTAAGATTATTGTCCTTCACTGCCCTATCTTGCGTCGCTGGTTTGTCGATCTTCAATAAAGGAGGTCCGCTATGGCTACCCAGGCAAGGCCGGCCGGAACGCCTCAGAGTCGCTGGGTCCGGCCACTGGTCCCGCTTGCGATCGTGCTGGCGGTTGGAATCGTGTTCCTGTTCATCGGCAGCTTTATCGCCTCGGCCCAAAGCGCCGACGCCGCACCGTTCGACTTCGGCAAGATGATCCCGATCATCGTCGTCGGGGCGCTGGTGACGTATGGACTAGCCGTGCTGGCTGGCGATCAGGATCTTTGGAAGTTCGGCACGCGCGAGGTCGTCTATGCCGCGATCGGCGCGGCGCTGTACGGCGTGCTGAGCTGGGCGACCAACTGGCTTCAGCTGCCTTCGGTCAGCAATGTCGCGCTGCGGCCGGCGATCGTGATCCCGATCTTCTTCGGCGTGGTATTCGGCCCGGCGGTCGGCTTCTTCACCGGCTTCGTCGGCAACGTGCTCGGCGACGCGCTGATGGGCTGGGGTGTTTTCCCAATCTGGGATATCGGCAACGGGCTGATCGGCCTCGTCGCCGGCCTTGCGATCGCTACCGCAGACCGCAGGCGCAGCCTGGACATCTTGACCGGGATCGTCGCGGCAGTATGCGTATTGGCGACGGTGCTGATCTTCGCCAACCCGACGGTGGTCGATCCCTTTGGCGACGGCAGTAAGACAATGGATGTCAGCGGCCTGTGGTGGATCCCGCTGCTGGGGATCGTGCTGCTGATCGGCGTGCGCTATTTGCTGCGCGGGCGTGAGGAGATCGCCACCGCACAGGTCTGGGGCGCGCTTGGCATCGTCGTCGGCATCGGCTTCGCAGCTCTGGCCGACATCTGGTGGAACGGCTACTCGTTCACCACCGCCTTCTTGGGCGAGTTCGTACCAGCGGCCGGATCAAACCTGATCAACGGGCTGATCCTGCTGCCGATCCTGCTGACCGCCTGGGCATCGGCGCAGGCGCGCAGCGGCCGCTAGAATTGAAAATGAAAAATTGAGAATTGAGAATGCGCTTTTATTTCGCATTCTCAATTCTCAATTCTCAATTTCGCACTTTGTGGTGCGCCGTGACGGCGTGGAAATCTTCGCCCTCCACGCCGGCCGGGTCGATGTGCACGGTGACGGTTGTGAGCTGCGGGAGAGCGTGTAACAGCGCATGCTCGATCTCCTGGGCGATCGTGTGGCTGGCGGCGGTCGAGAGCTGGCTGTCGACGTCGGCGTGCAGTTCGGCCTCCAGGCTATGCCCAAGCCAGCGCACGCGCACATCATGTATGCGCTCGACCCCCGCGATCCCTGCCGCCTCGCGCTCGACCGCGTCTACGAGCTGTGGGTCGACCGCGTCCATCAGCCGCTCCCAGATCGTGTGCGCTGCGCCCCAGACCACCTGCAAGATCGGGATGGTGATCAGTAGGCCGACGATCGGGTCGGCGCGCGGGTAGCCCAGCCAGACGCCGAGCGCGCCGAGCAGCACGGCTAGCGAGGTCAGGCCATCGGTGCGGGCATGCAGGCCATCAGCTTCCAGGGCCGCGCTGCCGATCTCTCGGCCGATGCGAATGCGAAAGATCGCCACCAGCTCATTGCCCAGAAAGCCGATCACGGCGGCAGCCATCACCCAGGGGAGATAGGCCAGCGGCTCGGGGGCGATCAGCTTGCGGTATGATTCCCAGCCCGCCAGCGCCGCGCTTCCCAGCATCACCAGTACCACAAAGATGCCCGCTAGATCCTCGGCGCGGCGGAAGCCGTAGGTGTAGCGTCTAGTCGCCGGCCGCCGCCCGATTACGAAGGCGATCCAGAGTGGCACCGCCGTCAGCGCGTCAGCGAAGTTATGGATCGTATCGGCCAGCAGCCCCACGCTGCCGCTGATCAGCACGATCGCAACCTGGAAAATAGCGGTCGCCAACAGCCCCACCAGCGAGACCTTCAGCGCCCAGATGCCGCGCTCGCTGCTCTCGAGCGCGCGGTCGGTGCGCGACGCGGCGTGGCTGTGGGTGTGGAACAGCCCACCTAGGAAGCCACCCAAGCCGCCGCCATGCGCGTGATCGTGGTCGCCGTGACTGTGATCGTGATCGTGATCCTCCTCGTGAGAATGTGCGTGGGCAGAAGCTGCGGCGCCGCTGTTCAGCTGATCGGGCTGATCGTGCGGGTGATCGTGTGCATCATGCGCATGATCCTGGCCGTGCGACTCGTGTGGATGATCGTGCGACGCTGCGTGGTGATCATTCATGGCGGGCGCTCCTGTTTCAGGCTGGTTGAATACCGGCCCACGGCTCCGGTTGACAGCTCCGGCGAGTGCCGCTATAGTAGCATAGCCTAACGACAGATGCCACCCATTATTCTCGCTATGGCTCGAAGCGGCCTGATACGCCTGCCGCGGGGCCTGATTTGCCTGGATGTCGGCGATGCTCGCCACCTGGAGCTACAAAGAACGCGATACGGTCGTCCAGCGGCTCGACCCGCGCGCACGGGTGATCTTTATGATCAGCACGTCGATCGCGACCGTGCTGGTCTGGGATCTGCGGCTGGTGCTGATCCCGTTCGTGCTGACGCTGGCCGAGCTGTTCCTGGCGCGGCTATCCTGGCGCGAGCTGCGGCGCTTCGTGCTCGTCGCCGGCGCGTTTATCAGCTTTCTGACCTTGCTAACGCTGCTGACGGGCCGCGGCGGCGCGGGCATCTACACAGTCGAACATGCGATCTGGCAGGGCCGCCTGCTCGGCCTGTCGATCATGATCAGCGCCGAGCGACTGGCGCTGGCGGCCACCCAACTGGTGCGCCTGTTCACGATGGCGCTGCTGGGCGTCATCTTGCTGCTGACGATCCACCCGGCCAGCTATGGCGTGACCTTTCGGCGGCTCGGCCTGCCCGACAACGTCGCCTGCGCGCTGGATCTTGCGGTGCGGTTCGTACCCAGCCTGGCCGGCGATTTCACGACCACGCTCGACGCGCAGCGCGCGCGCGGCTATGAGCTGGAGCGCGCCGGCGGGCTGCTGAAGGCTATCCGCAATTTGGCGCCGCTTGTCGTGCCGATCACCATCGGGGCGATCTTGAAGGGCGAGGATGTGATCGACGCCATGAATTTGCACGCCTTCGGCACGGGCCCGCGCACGTGGCTGCAAGAGCTGCACTACCGCGCGCGCGATTATTTTGTGATTGGGCTGGCTGTGGCCATGCTGATCGGCGCGACGGCGTTGCGCCTGCGTGGGCTGGGCGGGCTGTGGGTGCCGGAGTTCCTGCTGCAGTTAGCAGTTAAGAGTTAAGAGTTAAGAGTTAAGAGTTGTCAGTTATCAGCTGGGGTGGGGGTTTAGGGCCGGGCCGTGCCCGGCCCTAAACCCCCACCCCAAAGAGCCGAATGAATCTGCAACCTTATGAGAATCCGACAGTCTGGCTGCTGCCGCTAGTCTATGGGCTGGCGGTTTTTGCGTTGCTGTTGATCATCAACCGGCTGCTGCGCCGCTCCGGGGCGCTGCGCCCGTTGGCCATCCCCTACCTGATCGGCGCGCTGGCCCTGAGCCTCGCCACCGTCGCGACGGTGTTACTGGCCCAGCTGGGCCAGGCGATGAACCCTACCTTCCATGATATCCTGCTGGCTGTGATCGTCTGTAGCTGGGGCTTCGTCGCGCTCGGGCTGATCGAGGATCTGCTATTCGGCCGCTGGGCCAGGCGCAGCGGCGCAGCCATGCCGCGGCTCATTCTCGATATCGGCCGCGCGCTGGCGTTCATTGTGGTGGTCCTGCTGACGCTGAGCCTGGTGCTGGGCGTCCAGCTCAGCTCGATCGTGATCTCTTCGACGATTCTTACCGCGGTGATCGGCCTGGCGCTGCAGGACCTGCTGCGGAATGTGATCGCCGGGATCGCGCTACAGACCGAGCGACCATTCGAGATCGGGCACTGGGTGGAGATCAACAAGCAGATCGGGCGGGTGGTCGAGATGAGCTGGCGCGCGACGCGCGTGATCACCGTCGACGGCAACTACATCATCTACCCGAACGCCAACCTGGCCCAGGCTGAGCTGATCAACTATACGCTCGGCTCGCCGATTCAGGCGATGCATGTCCAGGTCGGGCTTGGCTACAGCCACCCGCCCAACCTGGTCAAGCGGGTGCTGGCCGAGGCCGCGCTGGCGTCGCCCGATGTGTGCCGCGAGCCGGCGCCGTCGATCAAGCTGATCCAGTACGGCGACTACAGCGTCACCTACGACATCAAATTCTGGCTCTATAATTATGACAAGTACCCCGAGAAACGCGACGCGGTCATGACCAGCGCCTGGTATCATTTGCACCGCGCGGGGATCAAGTTGCCATTCCCAATTCGCGATGTCTATATGCACCAGGTCGATCCGCTGAGCGAGGCCGATCAACATCATCTGCAGATCGAGCAGATCGTCCGCGCGCTCCGGCAGGTCGAGCTGTTCGCCGTATTGGATAACGCCGAGCTGCACTTGCTGGCCGAACATGTTGGCACGCGGCTGTATGGGCACGGCGAGGTGCTGGCGCGTCAGGGCGAAGCGGGCGACACGTTCTTTATCATTCGCGCTGGCCGTGTGCGCATCGACGTCGACGACGTCCTGGACGACAGCCTGGCGGCTGTGACAGTCAATCACCTGGGGCCGGGCGACTTCTTCGGCGAGATGGCGCTGCTGACCGGCGCGCCGCGCGGAGCGACCGTCACAGCCGTCGAGGATACCGAGATTCTGGTGGTGGCCCGCCAGGATATCGCGCCGCTGCTGCAGGCCAACCCCGAGCTGCCCGAGCAGCTTGGCACGGTGCTGGCGCGCCGGCTGGAGATGAATCAGACCGCGCTGGCCACCCGTCAGATCATCGACGCGCCCAGTGAGGCGCTCAGCCGGCCAACCCTGGTTGGGCGCATCCGGCATCTATTCGGGCTCAACGGCCGATCGACGCCCACACCGCGCAGCTGAGAACCATATGGCAGCAACTATCTCTCTCAGCTCATGGATTATGTCAACGATGACTATTTTGTGCGTGAGATACCAGTCGTATTCGAGCTGGTGGAGCAGGCCAATCGCCAGTATCTCTGGACTGCTGATGAATATTATGTCAATAATCACACACTCTGGAACTACTACACCGCAGCGATTCACGAGTTCATCGGCGCGCACGATGCCAACCACAACACGATTGCCGACGAGCGTGGCACAGGCGACATCTTCCTGGGAGTGGCGAGCTACAACGAGAGTCGATCGCGAGTGTTTCGTATCTACATTCATGAAAATTTTTCCCTACGGTCGGTTCCGTCAAGTCGCCACGAACCTTAGGATCAGCGGCAGCCGTATGCCCGGGGCCGGCGTTGCGGCGCCGCACTGCGACGAAGGGTCGATCGCGAAATTGACCGTCCCGCTCTTGCCGCTGGAGCTGAACGCGATAAGCCCGCTGCTGTCGGCCTTGAACGCGCCGATCGATGCGCCGTTCGCGGTCACGCCGAAGCAGCCGCCCGCAGTCAGGCCGCCGGCAAGATGTGCGATTGGGCCGGCGGCCGTGCTGGCGCTCTCGCTCCAGCGACGCCCGCTGGCGCTCCAGGCGCTCGGCAGCACCGTGATAGCACCATTCTGTGGCTTGATGGTCAAATCCAGTGTCGTGACAGTCACACTCGGCCCGGCGTTCGTGGAGGTCAGATTCAACGTCGAGCCATTCGAGTCGACCGTGGCGCCAAGCCCAGCCCGAGAGAGCAGCCAGACGGCGTTGCGTGTATCGTGCAGTGTCGCAGCGCTCGATGCGTCCAGGGTGATCTGAAAGCTGCCGCCGAGTTCGCTGTTGCGCACGATATTGCCGGTCGCCTGGCTGAAGGCCATGTCGGTGGCTGGCCCGGCGATCGTGTTGGCTTCGAAAACATTGCCGGTTGTCTCACCCAGCTTCATCAGCGGGCTTTTGTAGCCGCTAAGCCGGTTGCCGCGGAAGGTGTTGGCCTTGGGCAAGCCATCGCCCGAGGTTGGCGGATCACTGCCCTTGTAGGTATAGATCACATAGCCCGGGCCAGCCCCGCCCGCCGCGAGGCCGGTCAGCGTATTGTTCTCGATCAGGTTGCGTGATGAGCCGACACTCAGTCGGATGGCCGCTTCGCCGTTGTTGGCAACGATGTTGTTGCGAACGATCGCATCGTGCGAATCGAAGATCGCGATCCCGGCCGCCCGGTTATCACGGCTGGTATTGCCCTCGATCAGCGCGCCGTTCGAGTTGCGGTGAACCATGATCCCATGCTCGTTCCCATACGACTGATTGTTTGTTATCACCAAATGGTCACACTCGACCGAGCAGATTACGCCATGATTGCCGTTGTCACGGAATGTGTTGCCCGAAATCGTCAGATAGTCCGAGTCGTCGTGTGGGTCGAGGCCATACTGAAGATTGTTCGCAAACGTGTTGCCGCTCCAGCTCATACAGTAGCCGCCGAAGGTGTAGCTGCCAAAGTAGTTATGGTGGAAGGTGCTGCCGCTCGCGCCGCCGAACACATCGACCATGGCATACAGCTGACGTCCGGGCGGTGGCGCGTCGCTAGGGTCGGCCGGGTTGGGCTTGTAGTAGACCTTCCAGACCACCCCGTAGGACTCGGCAGCATCGTAGCCCAGATAGCCTATCTCGGAGTTGACCACGCTCATGCGGGCCTCATATGGCTCCTGCGAGCCGCCGTCCACGTCGCACGCAGTTGGAGCGGCGGTCGACCGGCCCTTGGTCAGCACCGAGCGAACCGCGATGTACGAGCGACCCCCGCTGCCGTTGGCCGCCACGGTCGTGTCGCTATCGGGCGCGCCGATCGCGGGGTTCCAGCTGGTGACTTTGGTATCCTGGAAGATCAGGTTGCCGTTGTCGGCGCGCAGCCAGATTCCGCCGGCGCTATCGCTCCGCAGGCGCAGCCAGCCCGCGTCGCCGCTTGCTCCGCCGGCCACATGCAGCGTCGCCCCCTCCTCGACCTTCAACTTGACCTTGAGCAGCCAGATTTTGTTGGCCGGATCGACCTGCTCCAGCTTGTCGGCGCCAATGCCCGCGGCCGGAATATCGCTGAGGACGAACGTCTGCCCGCAGCCCTCCAGGTGGATCACGCCGTCTGAGGTATAGCGAATCCGGCGCGTCGGCCAGCCCAGGCAGTCGGTCGCGGCGGTGGCGAGGCCGGCGGCGGTTGGCGCCGGCTGTGCGTTGGCGCCGTCGTCCACCACATCCCATGCCGCTGCCCGCCCCGGCGTGTGATCGCCGTCGTCCTGCTTGCGCGGTTGCATACCATTCTCCGCATATGCAGGTCCTGGTGAGCTGGGGGATAGGCCAACCGCCAGCGCAGACAGCAGCACCAGCACTACAGGCAGGCCGCGTCGAAACAAGATCGATTCCAATAGCACCTCAAACATCTTCTAACCTCACTACCGCGATATCGGTAGAGGTCGCGTCGACGCCCGCGGCCAGTGCCGGGCGTTTGCCGGGTATATGGATCGGCAGCACGTCGACCTGAGGACAGCTACCACGCCCGGATTGGCCCGTGCTGGCCGACTTCGGCATCGCCAAGCTGATCGACGAAAGCGATCAACTGACGCCGCCCGGCCAGCCCTCGATCGGATTATGTTGCGTAATGATTCGGTAAGAACCTGGTTAGCTCCAGATAAGCGCGCCGCGCGATACTATTATAGCAGTTAGCAGTCGGCAGGATGCAGTACGCAGTTGCGTTCTACGCGCTACGATGCGTTTCTCGCCTTTGCATGAATGCTCAACTGTTTTGCAATCTGCTGTTATGACACGACCTACGCGGTAATGACACAACTTATGCAGCCAAGCACAAAAGGCCCTGATACAATACTGATCTCGGCACAATTAACTAATGTCTTGATTGGGGCGGTCTGGAGGGGGCACCCAGAGGGTACCCGGGCCCCTCCAGACCGCCCCAATGGTGGGGTGCGGGGGCGGCTTCGCCGCCCCGCACCCCACCAAAAGATAAGCAACCAATGCAGAAGCAGTATAATGAGTCACCTTATGATACACACGAAACAACAGGCGCATACAGCAATGAGTGGTGAAACTATTCTGATCGTCGACGACGAACCGACGATCGTCGAGGTGGTCGGGCTGTATCTTCAACGCGAGGGCTTTCGGGTCGTGACGGCTGCCGACGGCGCCGCGGCGCTAAGCATGGTCGAGCAGCAGCGGCCGGATCTGGTGGTGCTGGATCTGATGCTGCCGGGCCTGGGCGGGCTGGAGGTGACCAGGCGGCTGCGGGCCAGTGGGGCCCTGCCGATCATCGTGCTGACGGCGCGCGGCGAAGAGGCCGATCGGGTGGTCGGGCTGGAGCTGGGCGCCGATGACTACGTGACCAAGCCCTTCAGCGCGCGCGAGCTGGTGGCGCGCGTCAAGGCGGTGCTGCGCCGCAGCCACCCCGAGGCCGCGCCAGCCGAGCCGGCCGCGCCTAGCGCGCTGGCGATCGGTGGCCTGCGGATCGACCCGGCCGCGCGCACGGTTTCACTCGATGGCCAGCCGATCAATCTGACCGTGCGCGAGTTCGATCTGTTGGAATTTCTCATGCGCCACCCTGGCCAGGTCTTCACCCGCGAACAGCTGCTCGACAACGTCTGGGGCTACACCTTCGCCAGCGATATGGGCACCGTCACCGTTCATATCCGACGATTGCGCGAGAAGATCGAGCGCGATCCGGCCAACCCCGTGTTCCTGCAGACGATCTGGGGCGTGGGGTACAAGCTGGAACGACCGACCTGATTGTAAGTTGTAAATTGCAAATTGAGCGACAATTTGCAATTTACAATTTACAATTTGCAATGTAAACAGCTATGCAAAGCACAATTCCGCTCCGCCGATCGCTGGCGCCGTTTGGTCTGGGCGTACTGATTGCGCTGGGCATCGCGCTGCTGCTGGCGATCGGCTGGCTCGGCGTGCGCGGCCAGGATATGGTCGAGCTGACTCGCTACCTGCTGGTGTCAGGCGCGATATCGCTTGGGTGCGGCGCGGCTGGGCTGGCCTGGTTCCGGCGTGGGCAGGTGCGCCTGTGGCTCCAGGTGACGCTGACATTCTGCCTCGGCCTGATCGTAGCGATCCTGAACATCTTTCTGACCGCCAACCTGATGTTCATCTCGAAAGACCACGACCTGCCGCTGCTGATCCTGCTGATGCTCTTCGCCGCTGTCGTGTCGGTGGCGCTGGGCTACGCGCTTGCACAGGCACTGGCACAGCGGGTCACGGCGCTGCACCGCGGCGCGCGCGCGCTAGCCATGGGCGACCTGACGGCGCGAGTGGATGACAGTGGCGGCGATGAGCTGGCGGCGCTAGCGGCCGAGTTCAACCGCATGGCCACGCAG
>DATFXE010000149.1:0-6070 GCA_035258585.1 Roseiflexaceae bacterium
CCGCTTGAAGCATCCAAACGGCGCTGACTTTCGGGCCTCGATGGAGCAAGCATTGGGCGACCTGCGCTGGCTATTCGACGATTACTTGAGCGGCAGCGGAGCGATCGATTACGCGGTCGGACAGATCGAGCATGGCGATACTGGAGACACTGTGCTTGTGGTGCGCAAGGGAGCGGTGCAAGTGCCTGTCGATATTCTCGTCACCTTCCAGAGCGGCGCACAACAGCTGCAAACCTGGGATGGACAGGCTGCGAATGTGAGGCTGAGCTTCGCTGAGGGCAACCCGGTGGTGCGCGCAGAAGTCGATCCATTCCGCAAGCTCAAGGCCGAGCTGAACCGACTGGATAACGGCATGGGTACATGGCAGATGCGTCTGCCGATCTGGGCGAAATGAGAGGTTATTCCTCAAATTCGCCCGCGATATGGTATCATAAAGCTGTATTTCGCGGCACGTGCGTGAGGCGCTATGAGCAACCGACCCCAGAATATTAAAGGCATGCGCGATCATCTGCCGGAGGCGATGCTCCTGCGGCAGCATATTCTCAATACCCTGACCGCCGTCTTCGAGCGCTACGGCTTCGAGCCGCTGCAGACTCCGCTGATCGAGTATGCTGCGACGTTGGAGGGCAAGATCGGCGACGAGGAGAAGCTGATTTACCGCTTCGAGACCCACGGCGGCGACAAAGTCGCGCTGCGCTACGATCAGACTGTGCCGTTGGCACGAGTTGTCGCGCAGTATCAGGGGCAGCTGATTCTGCCCTGGCGGCGCTATGCGATCGGGCAATCGTATCGCGGTGAGCGGCCGGCACGCGGGCGCTATCGCGAGTTCTGGCAGGCCGATGTCGATATCGTCGGCTCGAATTCGCCGCTGGCCGACGCCGAGATCGTGGCTGTGCTGACCGATTCGCTTTCCGAGCTGGGCTTCAGCGGCTTCACGACTCAACTGAACCATCGCCAGGTGCTCGGTGGGATCGCGCGCGTGGCTGGGCTGGATGAGCATGCGGCCGGCGGGGTGTACCGCGCGATCGATAAGCTCGATAAGATCGGGCCGGACGGCGTACGCGAGGAGCTGCTGAGGAGCGGCGTCGCGCCCGACGCAGCCGGGCAAATCCTTGAGATGGTGCTGCTGCGCGGCCCGGCCGGCGACGTTCTGGAGGATCTGTCGGGGCGTCTCGACGACGATCAGCGCGCGCAGGCCGCGCTGGATAACTTGCGCTCGATCATCCAGGTGCTGCCCGAGATGGGCGTGCCGGCCGATGCCTATACCGTCGTGCCAAGCCTTGCGCGTGGGCTTTCGTACTATACTGGCGTCGTGTTCGAGAGCGTGCTGGAGCGGCCGCCCATAGGCTCGCTGCTTGGCGGCGGCCGCTACGATGAGCTGGTCGGCGCATTCGCCGGCCGGCCGATCCCGACCGTTGGCCTGGCCTTTGGGATCGAGCGGCTCCACGACGTTATGACCGAGCTGGGGCTTGGGCCAGGGGTGCGCACGGTCGCCGAGGTGTTCGTCACGCTGTTCGATCCCGAGCGTTCCGACGCAAGCCTGCAACTGGCGCGCGAGCTGCGCGCCGATGGATTTAAGGTCGAGACGGCGCTGGACCCAACCGACAAGCTTGGCAAGCAGTTCAAGTACGCCGATCGTAAGGGCATCCCGTTTGCGCTAGTGCTAGGGCCGGATGAGCTGGCGCGCGGCGAGGTGGTCGTGCGCGACCTGCGAAATGGCGAGCAGCGCAGCGTGCCGCGCGAAACGGTGGCCGCCGTATTGCAGGGAATATGAGTTCAAAGTTAAGAGTGAAGAGTTTAGAGTTGTCTCAGTGATCAACTTTGAACTCAGAATTTTGAACTTTTCACTTCAGGGAGGTCATGCAGATGAGCGATCAACTTCTCGATCAACCAGTGCGTCAATTCCTCGATGAACTAGCTAGTTCGGCGCCGGCGCCGGGCGGCGGCAGCATCGCCGCGCTCAGCGGCGCGATGGCCGCCGGCCTGTTGACGATGGTCTGCGACCTGACGATTGGCAAGAAGCAGTATGAAGAGTTCGAGGACGAGGCCCGTGCGCTGCGCGAGCGCGCGGAGGCTTTGCGAGCGGAGTTGCAAGGCCTGGCGCAGGCCGATGTTGACGTATTCAACCACCTGGCGGCGGCCTACAAGCTGCCGCGCACTACCGATGCCGATGCTGCGAGCCGGCGCGCCGCGATCCAGAAGGTAACGCGCGGAGCCACCGAAGTGCCGCTGCGAGTCGCACGGGCGGCCACAGCGTTACTGCCGCTCTGCGCGCCACTGGCCCGCCACGGCAACCGCAACGCGGTCAGCGATGTTGGGGTGGCGGTGCTGCTGGTGCAGGCCGCCGTGCCATCGGCGCTGCTGAATGTCGAGATCAATTTGGCCGTGCTGGAGGATCAGCTGTTCGTGCGCCAGACGCGCGCTCAAGCTGAGGATCTGACGATCGGACTGGACGAGGAAGTGGCGGGTGTGCTGGCGCTGGTGCGCGAGCGGATCGCGGGGTAGGCGACACGCAAATAATCGCGGGTCCGTTTGCGTACGTCCTAAATCTGTCGCAGCAAACGACAAAGAATACGAAGGACGGCCGCGTTGTGTATCGCGACCGTCCTCCTATATGAAACCGCATGCCGTGTGGGAGTTAGCCCATGCTGAGCGACTGAAGCCGCCACGGCAGGCGGTCAAATTACTCGAGATATGCCTGAAGCCGCGCGCCGACGCCCGGCGAACGCAAATGTCGCAGTGCCTCGGCTTCGATCTGGCGGGTGCGCTCGCGAGTGATGCCAAAGGTTACGCCGACCTCTTCCAGCGTGCGCCGGCGGCCGTCAGTCAGCCCATAGCGCAGCTGGAGAATCGCGCGCTCGCGCTCGGGCAGCTCCATGAGCGCCTGTGTTAGGTCTTGCTGCAGCATGTGTTGCGCTGCGATCTCCACCGGCGCGGTCGATTCATCGTCGGCCAAATGGTCGCCGATCTGCCCTTCGCCTTCATCGCCCAATGGCTGTTCGAGTGAGATCGGCTGGGCTGCCGCCTGCATCAGCCGTTCGACTTTACGCGGGCTGATGCCCAGTGCCTCGGCGATCTCCTCAGAGGTCGGAGCGCGCTCCAGCGCTTGCTCGAGCTGCTGGGTCACGCGCCGCAGCTGCCCAATTGAGTCGCTCAGATGGACCGGCAGACGGATCAAACGACCCTGCTCGGCGATGGCGCGGGTGACAGCCTGGCGAATCCACCATGTCGCATAGGTCGAAAAGCGGTTGCCGCGGGTGTAATCAAACTTTTCAACCGCGCGCATCAGGCCGATATTGCCCTCCTGGACGAGATCCATAAATGACAGTGGGCTGCCCAGATACTTTTTCGCGATGCTGACAACCAGCCGGAGGTTGGATTGAATCAAGCGCCGGCGCGACTCGTCGCCACGAACGACTGCGCGCTCGAGCGCGATACGCTCGCTCCAGCGCAATATATCCTGGTGCTGTAAAGCCGCCTGGGCTGCCTGACCATTGATAATATCCTGCGCCAGCGCGATCTCGTCGGCGGCGGTCAAGAGTGAGACCTGGCCGATCTCGCGTAGGTATGTCTGTACTGAGTCCTCGATTGGTTCAGAGTCATCGTCGGCCTCGTCGCCCGCTAGATCGGCGCTGCTTTCCTCCCAGGCGAGGCTGCCCTCCTCGGCGGCCCGATCAGCAGGGGCGAGGACGTATTCGGGAAGGCTCGCACGTTCACTCATCTTGATCCGCTCCGTGACTTTCTCAAATATTGAGACCGTCAGCTGCAATAGGCTTTGGGCTGCTGGCTGAGCATTTCGGCTTCTACAGGATGTACGCAGAATAGGGATAAGCTGGATGCCTGCCCGCTATTCTGGTGAGCATCTATAGTACCGCCACAGATAGCCGAAAGTTGCGCCGGCTCTCAGTTTTAGACTTGCCGGTTCAGCACAAAGTCACAGATATCGCTGAGCGCGTGCATCACGCTCGACGGAGCAAATCCGGATAGATGCTCGATGGCACGCTCGGCCGTCTGCCGCGCCTCGCCCATTGCGCGTTCGGCGCCGCCGGCTGCGAGGACGGCAGCAACCAGCTGCGGCACTTGCGTGGGGTCGGGCCGGGCTGTGCGTGCGACCTCGCGCAGCAGCGGGCTGCCATCCTGGGCGACGGCATAGATCAGTGGGAGTGTCAGGGTGCCTTCGCGCAAGTCGTTGCCGGCCGGTTTGCCCAGTGTCGCCTCATCACCAGTGAAGTCCAAAACGTCGTCGACGATCTGAAAGGCTAGGCCCAAATCGTAGCCGAACTTGCCTAGCGCCTCGATTTGCTCGGGCGCGCCGCCAGCCACGGCAATACCTGCCTTGCAGGCGGCCTCGAACAGCGCGGCAGTCTTGCAGCCGATCTTGTAGCGATACTGCGCCAGCGCGATCTCAATTGGCTCGAGCTGCGTTACAGGCCGCAGCTCGCCCTCGACGACGGTGTGGGCTGCATCAGCGTAAAAGCGGATGATGCGTGGGTCGGGCTCGGCTGCCAGCTCGTTCGCCGACACTGCGAAGAAGTAGTCCCCCAGCATCAAGGCCACATGGCTGTCCCAGCGGGCATGCACAGTCACGCGCCCGCGCCGGCGCAGCGTGTGATCCACGAGGTCGTCATGAACCAGCGATGCGGCGTGCAACAGCTCGATCGCCACCGCCGGCCGTGCAGCCCGGACCAGCTGATACTCGCCCAGGCGCGCCGCCAGTAGCACCAAAGCCGCGCGCAGGCGCTTGCCGCCTGCGGCCACCGTATGCGCGCCAGCCGCGGCCAGCAGCCGAGAGTTGGAGGCGGTGCGCTGCAGCAAGATGTGCTCGATTGCCGCAAGGTCGTCGCTCAGGTCTGCCCGCCGAAACACCTCACCCAGATTGGATGGCGCCAAACGCATGGATGATGCGGTGTCGCCAACGCCCTGCGAGGTGACTTCGCGCTCGAGCGTTGGGAGGGCCATAGATCGAAGCCTTTCTAGGCGCCAACACCTGGCGACTTGTGACAGATAACACTGTTAAATATATCACAAATTTGCGCTTCGTCAAGGATCGCTCGGTTGGTTGAAGATATTTTGCAATGATATTGCACCCGCTATGCAAAACATTTTTGCGCCATCCGATGACGTTACCAAAGGGCACTACTCGATGACTTAAGTTGGGTTAGTGTGCCGTGGCACACTTCTTGCGTTCTGGGCATAAGATTGCTCATTATTCAATCCGTACTTGGTTTCATCGCTCGCGGAGCGAAGAAACCAAGTACAGATAACAGTGGCTGAGATGGTGTTCGAACACGCTACGGCGCATTCGAACGCCATCTCAGCCACTATATTACTAGGAGTTACGCGGTTGGGAGGTTTGGAGGGCAAAGCCCTCCAAAGAACCCCTTTCTTTTCCACCCACCTGTGGCGGCAATGCCGCCACAGGTGGGTGGAAAAAGAAGCTTCTCGGGGGCCTGTGGCCCCATCTACCCTCTGGGTGACCCGCGCCAAAACGCCAACTGCGTAAGTCCTAATTACATTCGGGATGACTCTATTGATATGCGGGATGGTTGGATTGCCCCCGCGCCCCCATCACATAAGTCTCAACAATATACGGATAAGTAACAATGAGTGATCCTACGTCGCCATCAAGTTCTTCTACCAGCATTGCTACGCCCTGGTTCTGGGAGCGTCTCACGAATAAACAGGTGGCGATTGGAACAGTGATTGCGGTGGCGGTCTCGGCGCTGATGCTGCTTGCGCTCTACTGTGTGGCGGGGATTCCATTCGCAAATTCGCTAGCGCTGATCGGCGGTTTCAGCCATATCGTCCCGCGTCTTGGCCCGGCGTTCGTCCTGCTACCGGCAGTTCTGGCGGCGCTGGCAGTGTCGCCATTGGATGCGGTTTTGGTGTTGCTGGCGGGCGGGGCGATTCAGGTGGCGACACATACATTCGTGACCCGCTCCATGAAACAGGAGGCGCTAAAGGTCAATCCGCTGCTCCAGGTCCTGCTGCTCCTGGCACTGGCCTATCTGGGTGGCTTCTGGGCCATGATCTTCGCGCCGCCGCTGGCCGCGCTGATTCAGGTGCTGTA
>DATFXE010000150.1:0-12449 GCA_035258585.1 Roseiflexaceae bacterium
CCGCTCCCAATCGATCGGCCCATGCAGTAGTTCAATCAGCTGCTGCTCGGCGATCGGCTCAAGCGTGGTGCGCGCGGCGAGGGTGAGAATGCGTTGTTCGGTATTCATGATCCGCAGCATACCAAAATCCGGTCATTGACGCAATTGAAATTGAAGCGGGCGCAGGATATACTCCCGCGCCCGCCGCATCCGACGATAGACGATTGTGCGCCGATTACTTGTGGATGGTCGATAGGAACAGCTTGCGCTGACCGACCGTCAACCCCTTCGCCTCGGCATTGTTCTCGGGCGTCGGGTCGTTCAGCGGAGTAGTGATACTCAGCGCGTTCTGCAGCGTCGCGCCGATCGTGGCCGAGTTGCTAAGCTGGGCCGTGACGACGATCGCGCCTGTCTCGTTCGCCGCGAGCGTGCCAACGTTCCAGGTGACCGTGCCCGTCGTGGCATTGTCCCAGGTTGCACCTGGCGAGTCCACGCTCAAGATGCTCACTCCGGCAGGCAGCACGTCGGTGACGACCACATCCGCGGCATCATCCTGGCCGGTGTTCCGGTAGGTGATGGTGAAGCGGAACACCGCGCCCGGCGGGACTGGGCCCGACAGGTTCGAACTGACACTGGTGTCGGCCGGTCCCAGCGTGGTGGTCGTCCACTGCGCCGTATTGTTGGTCTTAGCAGCCTGCTGCTCGCTCGGTCCGCTGATGCTGGCATTGTTCACCAGCGGGACGTTCTGACCAACGCTGACGTCCACCGTCGCGGTCAGCACGATCGTGCCGCTCGTCTGCGCCGCCAGCCCTGCGGGGAAGGTCCAGGTCAGCACTTGGCCATTCACACTGCTCGGCTGCGGCGAGGCATTGTCCGGCGTGTTGGTGAAGGTCAGGCCGGCCGGCAGCGTATCGACGACGGTGACAACCCCATTTTCAGGCGCCGTACCGATGTTGCTGTAGGTGATGGTGTAGTTGGCGTAGCGCGCCTGAGTATTCTCATCCTTTAGCGGATTGGTCGGGCCGGTCTTGGCGATCGTCAAGTCAAGCCCTTGCACGCCGTCGCAGGCGACACCTGGGGTCTGCTCGCCCACCGAGCCATGAACGGCGAAGTCGACGTTGCTGTTGTTGGTGTCGCGGGTGGCCGGGCAGCGCTCGTAGCTCACGCCCTCGGGAACGGACGCGACCGGGATCGGTGTGTGGCCTGGATACGGCGTAGCTGTGTTGCCGTAGGTAGCCATATCGACGATCCCATCCTTGGCGTCGAGCAGCAGCACCTGCTCCTCGAAGAAGCCGGCATTTGGCCCGG
Source organism: Roseiflexaceae bacterium (assembly GCA_035258585.1). Lineage (GTDB taxonomy): Bacteria > Chloroflexota > Chloroflexia > Chloroflexales > Roseiflexaceae > DATFXE01. The sequence continues at coordinate 1,288 of DATFXE010000150.1, forward strand.
TCGTGGGCGGCGAGTTGTCCAGCTGAAGCGGGCCACTAGCCCAGGCAGTATATTGGGTCATATCGCTGCTCAGATCGTAGACCGTGCCGGTATAGCCGGGATGCCCGGCCATGAAGCGCGTTTTCTCTCTGGCCACGACCACGACCGCTTTGGGCGCGATGCTGCTGGCCTTGAACTTGAACGCCCCCTGGGTGCTGGAGCCGCGCCTGGGCGTATTGCTGATTTTGTAATCGCTCAAGGGGATCGCGAAATCGTTCGGGTTGTAGATCTCGATCCACTCCGTCTCGGTCGATGGGTTGATAGGGTACGGGTTGTTTGGCGCATCCGAGCCGATCGGATTCGGCTGGAACTCGGTGACCAGCAGCGGCGCGTATGCTTCGCCGTTGGCATCGAAGTGGACGTCGAAGCTGGTATCGATCGTGCCGTCCTGGAGATCAGCCAGCGTGGCGCCGGGTCCCGAGTTGGTGCCCAGCACATCGATCACCGGCGAGTTGTAGCCATCGTTCGGCACCCTGTGATCGTCGTACAGAGTCGAGACGGTGAAGCGCAGAAATTTCCCACCGGTCGGCTTGCCGCCGATCTGCAACCACGGAACCTTGATCTCGGCAAAGCTGCCCTGATTGACCGTGGCGCTGGCCACCTGTGAAGTACAGCTGGCGCAGATGGTCCCATTGCCCACCGCGGTGGTATGGATGTGTGTCGTGCCGTTGACCGATCGAGAGCCAGGAGCGCCCGAGGGGAAGGTCGTCCGCACTGCGAATTCCCAGGCGGCGTCGGCCTTGACTTTGGTCGTGCTGAAGGTGCCGGTGCCGAGTGGCAGATCGACCGTGCCCGCGCCGTTTTGGGTGGTATCGACGGTGATGATCAGTTCGAGCGACGGGTTGTTGGTAACACAGCAATAATTATCGACCTTCGCCAGGAAGTAGATATTGCTGGCATCACCGGTAACGCCAAACCAGTCCAGGTCAGCCTCTTTCGTGACTGGCTGAGTGGTCGTAATCAGGCGCTGATCTTTGCCCGCGTCGTTGAAGAAGAACTCACCCTGCTGGTTGGCGTTGCGCTGGACGACGCCGACCCCCGCGCTGTCGCCTTGCAGGCCGAACCATTCGGCACGACTGGCAGTCAGGGTTGGGGTTTCAATCGTTACTGTATGAGCGCCGACGATGGCGGCCGAGACGACGCTGATCAACAGCGCCATAGTCATACTGAAAGCGATGAGCTTTCGCTTCATTGGGTTCTCACTCCTTGTTGATGATGCGGGTGGATGTGGAGTGCAACTTGGAACTCCTCCTCCTGCTGTCTCCCAAGAACGATCCGGCGGCTAGACGTGATGGTATGCTGGACACAAAGATGCATTGCTCGTCGATCATTGGCCGAGCAATGCTCATTGTTCCCGCCAGAGCGTTGTAAGTTGCTTTCGGATATGGCGAATCTCCTTTCTGCTGGCTACGTGGGCGCCAGATAGCAGCATGCGATTTCTGATACTTGTGCGCTTTATCGGTGCGCGGGCGGATATCCAGCGGGCAGGCTAGCTCATCACAACGCGCTCGCTGCCCGAGCAAATCCTCAATGCAGAATAGTTAACCGCACTGAAAAGTCTGTGAATCTTTGCTTAAGTTTGATGAAGATTTTGATATGTACAGATTAACACTTCTGCGTATAAGTGATACTGCTGGCTTACTCAGATGGGAGGTTTGGAGGGCTTTGCCCTCCAAGATGCATTTGGTTTTGCACCTGGTTCGGGCGGCAAAGCCGCCCGAACCAGGTGCAAAACACAAACGTCTCGGGGGCCAGCGGCCCCCGTACCCCCACCTGGCGAGTTTTCCAGCAGTATCATAAGTATCCCTACAGCCAACGTTAAGCCGAATCCACGCAGGCGCGAATCGATAGCTACGCACGACTATAGTGACTATGCGGTTGCGATAGGTACGGGGTATTGGACGGCATGTACAGGTTTGGTAGTGCGATGCTGACTGAGATGAATGTAATTCCTGCAAGGTCCTAGTGTTGCGCGATCGAATCAACTTCGGTCACTAGCGGAGTATACCGAAGATGCCAGGAGCTGTCAATGCACGACTGCATTCACATCCAGCCCATCGCGTGCCACTCGGCGAAGCGGGCAGCGACGCGCAGGCCAAGCGCCGGCGCCGCGCGGCCGATCCCTACGGCCAGCGCCGCACGCCCGCCAGATCCTAGCCGCCGGGCGCACCATGCTGCCAGCGCTGTGCGGCTATAGGCCAAGTAATCGGCGATCCACTGGCACACGCCGCCGGCCCCAAGCACGCGCCAGGCAATTCGTACGATCCGCGGGTTGCGCCGGAACATCCCAAGCACCATACGGTGATAATCGCCCCAGCGCATCTGGTCGCGGAAGAACCGCCGTGCCATGTCGTGCCCGAGGTCGTTCAGAACCGCCAGGAAGACGTTCTGCAAGCGATTTACATCCTCGGGCGAATCCCAGGGCTGCATAAACCGACTGAACACCCAGTTGAGCGAAACATTGGCCTGATAGGCGTTGATTGACCGCAGCTGCGCCGGCGCGAGCAGCTCGCCGCGCAGCGCCTGATGCAGCAGTGCTGTGGTGCGCCGTAGGTTGCGCACGTGCGAGCCGAACCCGCAGAAGGTCAGCGGCGATTGCTGAGCTGCCGAATCACCAATTGGCAGCACGCCGCGTAGCAGTGGCGCCTCCTGCCGTCGCAGACTATGCCGCGCCGGGATATAGCCATAAAGCGGCTTCACATGCCGAAAATCAGGCCCCGGTCGCTTGTAGGTCGGCAGCTGCGTGAAGTATTCCTCGAACAGCCGCATCAGCGTTCGGGGTTCGGAGTTGGGGGTTAGAAGTTGGGGATTCGCTATACTCTGATCTTTGGTCAGGGTATCATAATAGAACAGATACACCGTCAGCTCATCCCCGCGTCCAGGAAAACCCTCCCACATATACTGCCGGCCGCCCTGAGCGTGCGCCACGCTGACCAGGATATCGCCAACGCGCGGGTTGTGCTCGTCTGGCGCGGCGCCGCCCACGAAGCCCGCCGCGACCGTGCCGACGGTCGGGCAGACGCCAGCGAAAGGGGAGCCGCCAGATCGCCGTAGCGCCAGCGGTGACCCGCTGCCCATCCCGTCGAGCAGCAGCCGCCCGCTATGCTGCTCGGTCGCGCCATCCTCGCGCTCCAGTTCGACTCGCACACGCACGGGATCACGATCGCTCACCAGCACACGGCGAAACACGCGGCGATCCAGCACTACGCCGCCGGCCGCCTCCAGCTTGCGCCGGGCCAGCTGCAGCAGCGCATTTGCGTCGAGCGCGACGTTGAGGACATCGGGCATCCACAGCTCGATGGCCTGCTCGCCCGGCCCGGCGTGGAAGCGTACGACACCGCGCTCGTACTCGGCCATGATCACGTCGCGCAGCTCATCCCAGGTACAAAACCCGACCTCGACCAGCGCGCACAGTTCCTGGCGCGATATATTCCATTCGCGGTGCGCACAGCCAACCTGGCTGCGATCGAACAGCAGCACGCGGTAACCATAGCGTGCCATCACCACAGCATGCAGGATCCCGAGACCGCCGCCGGCATAGATTAGATCGTAGTCCGTCGGGAGATGGGAGTTGGAAGTTGGGAGTTGGGAGTAAAGGTCGTCGTCGACGGCGGCGGTGTCGCCGCGGCGGATGGCCTCCCAGATTGCGTCGAGCCGCGCGACCCGCTCCAGGTGCTCGAGCGCGCCCATCGCGGCGAAGGCGGCGACGGTGCGGGGGTAGCATGCCATAAGAGTTTTGAGTTCTGAGTTATGAGTTTTGAATTCCCGACACATAGCGTAACTATCCTCACTAACACAAGTTACGCGCTGCTCTAGCTATCATTGTTCGCTGGGGTAGGGATTTGGGGTGGGGGCTGCACCCCGCCCCCAAACCCCTACCCGCTTCAAACTGTCAAGTCGCCACGAAGCTTGTCTAAACCACCATGGAGTGAGCCAGCGCGAAGCGCACTAAAGGCAGGCGTTGCCGCGCTGGTTTTCGACCGTCAGAGCGCAGTCGAGCACCATCCGCGCGATCGGGACATCGCCCCAGAAGAGGTTATCGAGAAACTCGCCCGGATCGACCAGCTTGCGATCGGTGGTCTCGAAGAGGGCTTTGAACGGATAGAGTTCGACCCTGGCCCAGAAGCGCATCTGATAGTACAGATTCGGGCCTGCGACGGCATCCGGATCTTCGATCTCCTGGCAGCCGATGTACTGTGAGCGGACGAGCCCCGCGCGCGCTTCTTCCCAGATCTCGCGCTCCAGCGCCGCCTCCAGCGTTTCGCCCTCCTCTGGCTGGCCGCCGGGCAAGTTCCAGCGGCCATCGCCAGTGGTTACGAGCACGATCTTGCGATGCTCGGTGAAGCAGACGCCGTACACCTGTGTCGTCAGCGCGCGCGGCGGCACGAACGTGGGCGGCATCCAGCGCACACTAAGGCGGCGACCCTCCCAGGTTGATTCTTGTACGATCGATGATTCGCTCATGACTCAGCCAGCTCCTTGAGCGCCGCACTCAGCTTCGTTGGGTCGTGCCGCACACTATCTTGTTTATTCCAAAGGGTCCGTTGTTGATCGGAATGCTCGGCCAGATCTCGCACGACAGGCCGGACGCCCAGCGCGGCGATTGCGTCAATTTCGACATCGTCGGGCTGAAGCAAAAACACATCATCGGCGGCGAAGCGCGCGAGCGCCGCCGCGGGAGGCTGGCCACCGTTGAGCAACACAGCATCCACTGCGCCTTGGCCGAGCGCCTCGGTAATACGCCGCACATGATCGAGCGCACTATATCCATCGGTCTGGCCCGGCTGTGTCGTCGTATTACACATATATACAACCTTACCGCGGGTTGCATGCAGGGCTTCGGCCATGCCGCCGAATAGCAGGCTGGCCAACAGCGTCGTGAACAGGCTACCTGGCCCGAGCACGACTATGTCGGCGGCCCGGATCGCCGCCAGCGCGGGCGGGTGCGCCGGCGCATCGTCGCGCAGGAACAGCCGCTCGATCGGCGGCTTGCCAAGCCCGCGCACGGCAAGCTCGCCCACCACGGTTGAGCCATCGGCCAGTTCGGCACACAGCTGTGTATCGACTGCCGCGACGGGCAGCACCTCGGCCGCGCAGCCGACCATGCGCTCGACATATGCGACGGCGCCGGCAAAATCGCCGGTGACCTGGGACAGCGCGGCGATCAGCAAATTGCCAAAGGCCATCCCTTCGAGCTGAGATATGCCTGCGCCGCCGAAGCGGTGCTGCAACAGCCTGGCCATCAGCGGATCGGTGGCGAAGGCCGCAATCGTGGCGCGCAGATCGCCGGGCGCGGGGATATCACCAATCGCACGCGCCAGCCCAGTCGAGCGGCCGGTGTCGGTAACGGCGATGATCGCGCTTAGCTGGTCGGCGAAAGGCTGCGCCGCTCTGAGCACCTGCGTAGCGCCGCCGCCGCCGCCGATCGCGACAATGTGGTATGGTTTCGACATGGCTCTGAGTTGAGAGTTACTGAGACGTGCATTAATACAGAATAGCATTCCTTGGGAGGTCTGGAGGGGGCCTTCGGCCCCCTCCAGACCTCCCCTTTGGTGGCTCATCAGGGTAGGTAAGGAAGGGCTGCGCGCTTCCTGATGCCTTTTCTAATTGTCGTGCTGGCGGCAAGGCCGCCAGCACGACGATTAGAAAAATCTGCTCTGGGGGCGGCTTCGCCACCCCGGAACCCTCACCAAAAGATGCCCGATCAATGCGCGGATCAGTAAGAGTTAAGAGTTGCCAAATGATCAACTCTTAACTCTTAACTTTTAACTTATCCTGTTCTCCGACAACCTCAAACGCCTCGATCGCCTGCGCTTCCGCCCGCGCAAGCGCGGCCTCGGCGCCGGCCAGATCAAGTGGGCCGGCTGGCTCTAGTCGGCCGCCGGCGATCTCGGCGCGGCTGCCGCGCGTCATCGCGAAGACATCGCGGAGAATGGCTTCGTAGGCAGGGGCGATCGCGACGTTGCGCCGGCTCATCACCTTGCGCGCCACATCAACCATACCATCAATGCGGTACTCATGAAACACCTCGCCGCCCCAGGTAAATGGCGGGATGGTCTTGGGCGCGAAGTGAACCCCAAAGATATTCGACCCTGTGCCGATCACCGCCCCACCGTTGAGATGCATGCCAATGCCCAGCTTGACGTGATCGGCCAGAAAGCAGCCGAGTTTCAGAATGCCGCTGTCGAGCTGCCCAAAACCATCGAGCACCAAGCGGATGGAACCATAGGTGTTTTTCAGGTCGCTGTTGGTGGTCATCGCGCCAATATTGACCCATTCGCCCAGGTAGGAATGGCCGAGAAAGCCATCGTGATGCTTGTTGCTGTAGCCCTGGATCACACTGGCTTCGACCTCGCCGCCCACGCGACAGACCGGTCCGATCGTCGTCTCGGCGCGGATGCGCGCGCTCGCGATCAGCGCGCCCGCGCCAATGGCCGCGGGCCCCTGAATGAACGAGAAGGGTTCGATCCGCGCCGCGTCGACGACGATCGGGCCATCGCGCGCATCCAGCACCAGCGGGCCTTCGAGCCGCGCCTGTGGGTGCAAATACACCTGCGAGGGATTATGGATCAGCACCGACGAATCAGTGGGCGGGCGATCGTCGGCGGTTGGCCAGCCGACGCGCCGCGCAAGCAGCGGAAGGTCGCGCAGGATCTGCTCGCCATTCGCGGTAATGATATCCCACGGGAACACCAGCATCCCCGCATGGGCCTCGACGACGCGCGCGAAGCGGCGCAGCTCGGCCAGTGCGCCAGCCGAGCGCTGCTCGATCATATCCAGCAGCACCGCGCTGGCCAGCCGCGGCGACAGGCGCGCGCCAAGCAGCACGGGGCCGCCAAGCAGTCCAGGGCCCGCGTCGGCCACCAGCACTGTGTCGATCGGCGCGTCGAGCAAACCCGGCAGCCAGTCGAGATCGAGCGCGCGCCCATTGACGAAGGTCAGCGGCTCGCTCGCGCCGAGCAGCGCAAGCGGCCAGCGCCCCGCGCCATAGACTGTCGACACATGGGGCCGGCAAATCGCGGCCGGCTGGCAACCCAGCAGCGCGGCCACTCGCTCGCGCAGCGTGAAGATACCGCAGCGCAGATCGAACACCGGCCTGGTGTAGACCAGCGGAAGGAACGGGCGGTAGCCCTCGTCTTCGAATAAGATAACTGTGTCAGACATATTGACCAATTGCAGATTGCAGATTGCAAATTGGGTTGATCCTCAATCTGCAATATTCTTAGGATCTGCTATTCTCGCCTCAAAATCTCCAGAATCGCTGCGGCAAGCTTGTCCGGGTCATGCCGTAGCACGCGCACGGTGCGGCCTTCGCCAGGGTGATCCAGTGAGGCCGTCAGCTGCACCACCGAGGATGCCAGATCTGCCTCGATCACCACCGAACCCTCGATTAGCACATCGCGCGCCGTGACGCGATCGGTCGCGCTGACGATCGTCTCCTCATAATCCTCGGGATTCAGATACACCGGCGATTGGTTGGCAGCCTCATACATCTGGCGCACATCCGGATCGATGCGCTGGGCATTGACCAGCACATAGTCGGGCGCGAAACCACCATAGCGCACGAACTGGCGAATGTGATCGGCCACGCCGAAGCCGCTGGTCATACCCGGCTCGGTCATCAGGCTGCAAATGTAGATCGTGCGGGCCTTGCTGCGCTGCACCGCCTCCCGAACGTCGGGAATGAGCAGGTTTGGAAGAATGCTTTCGAACAGGCTGCCCGGCCCCAGAATAATCGCGTCGGCCTGCTCGATCGCCTCGAGCGCCTGCCGGAAGATCCGCGATTGTTCGCTGGCCACTCGATTGTCGTTTCCGCCGACCAGGAAGCTATCTACTACATGGCGCGCCGCCAGCCGATCGTCGTGAGAAATATTATCTTTAACATTATGTCGTGTTCCATCGTCCAACTCGACCTCGACCTGGAGCTGAGCCGGGATCGGCGGCACGAAGATAACATTTTCGAAATGATACAAACTCGACGCGCGATAGTAATATTCGACCGGGTCCTGCACAGGCGTAATGCACGTCAGGCGGGCAGCGTAGCGGCCCAGGCTGGCCAGGATCAGCAGGCCCGCGCCACCGGAGAGCACAGCAATCTTGGGCGGCTTGGTCGCGCGGCGGTAGCCTATCACCAGCTCGTCGTCACTCTCGGGCCGCGCGGTCAGCGGGATGACGACCACGCCGCTGAGCTGCCAGATGCCCGCCAGCAGGATCGCCAGGCCCAATATGGCGAAGATGGCCCCACGCACCGAGCGATCGAGAAACTGTAGCGTGAGGTAGTAGAACATCGGCGGCAGCGCAGTGTTCCGATAGATCTCGATCACGAAGTATGTCGCGCCGAGCGATAAGAAGAATATACCGACAAAGGCCAGCGCCAGCGGGCGGGCCAGGTAGGAGAGTGAGGAGAGACGATTGAGGATCTGCTGCATGTATATTGCGTAGTGCGTAGCGCGTCACTTTCAGACTACGCACTACGCACAATAATTACGTCTTCCCTTTTGCTTCATCCATCAGCGTGCGCAGCTTGCCGCCAAAGCGCGCGCTGATCTCGATCAACACCAGCGCCACGAGCATGGCATCCGGGGATGCGCTGTAGCGCCCCAGAGTCAGCTCACCCGTGGCGGCAGCGCCGACCACCAGGCTCGTGCGATCGTTCGCCACCAACTCGGCGATGCGCGCGGCCGGGTCGGCCAGCAGCTCAACTTTCAGGCCGGTTTCGTCGGCCCAGGCGCGCAACCCGGCCGGCTCGCCTTCTGGCGGCAGCGGGCCCACAACCAGGCCGCGCTGGCGGTGCTGGCGGCTGAGGTAGCTCGCGAGCAGCCGCGTCAGGTCGAGCGGCGTCACAAGCTCGCCCGCGCTATCAGCCACGCTGATGGCCCGGCCGTCGGCGGAGAGCGCCACGCCCAGATGTGAATCGCTCTCCTTGACCAGCTTGCGCAGCCGATTCAGCCCGGCTTCGGCCGGATGTGGCGACTGGCGGCCGAACAGCGGGTCGGTCTCGCGATTGATCTCGATCGCCTTGGTCTGCCCGCCTTCGCCGATCGCCGCCGGAATGTACCCGCTGGTCGCGCCATTCATCGGGTCGACGAATACCGTCAACGTCGCGCGGCGGATCAGATCGATATCGACGGCCGCACGCAGCGCTTCAATATATGGCCCGCGCAGATCGAATTGGTTGCGCTCGGAGCTGTCGAGCGCCGGGGCCGGAAACTCGATTGCCACGCCAGCGTTGGCCTGCTCGACCGGGCCGCCTGCCAGCGGCGGCTGGCTCAGCGCCGGTGCGATCACGATCATGCCACAATACCAGTAGGGCAGATTGCCGGCCGAGAGGATCAGCGCGGTATCGGTGCGGCGCTGCTCCAGCGCCAGCTCGACCGACGGAAACGGCGCCGGGGTGGGGCAGAAGCTGACCGGGACCCCGCGCGACTTCAGGATGTGGTAGGCGTAACGCGCGAACTGCCCGGCCATAAAGCGCGTATCGTGGACCACCAGGCAATTCCACTTGTTCGCGACCAATGCCTCGGCAAGGCGCAGACAGCGATCGCGCACGCCGTCGAGCGTGAAGTCGGCGCTGTAGACTCCCACCCAGTGATGTTGTTGCAGGCGCGGTCGCTGACTCATCGTCATTGTAGATTGCAGATTGCAGATTGTAGATTGATATCTACAATCGGCAATCTGCAATTAGGAAAGACCGTGTTCTCGCTTGAACTGATCGAGTACACCAAGCATAAGCGCGCGAATGGCGACGACGCGCTCGGGCGTCTTGGCTTCAAAGCGAGTGGTGATCGCCGGCTCAGTGTTGGAGGCGCGCATCACACCCCAGCCATCGCCGAAATCGACCCGCACGCCATCAACCGTGCTGACAGAATATTGCGGAGCGAAGACCTCGCGAATGTAATCGATCACGGCGAACTTGGTGGCCTCGTCAAAGGGCAGCCGATCTTCCGGCATGGATGGCAGCGCCGGGTAGGGCGCAAGCGCCTGCTCGAGCGTCTGGCCGCTCTGCTCCAATGCTTTCAGCAAGTAGCAGCCCGCGAATGTCCCGTCATCAAACGCGTGATACTCGATATCGGTCAGCACGTGGCCGCTCAGCTCGCCCGCCAGTGGCGCGCCAAGCTCGCGCATCTTGGCCGAGCCATTGGTGTAACCTGTCTTCCACATCACCGGCTGGCCACCGAACTCAAGAATCGCGTCGCGCAGCACGGTGCTGCATTTGACGTCGAAGACGATCGGGGCCGGGCCGCGCGCCAGAACGTGCCGCGCCAATACGATCAGGTAGCGGTCGGCGAAGACCATCGAGCCGCTGCCATCCACCACGCCCAGCCGGTCGCCATCGCCGTCCAGCCCGATCCCGAGCGCCGCGCCATGGTCGCGCACGGCCTTGATCAGATCCCTCAGGTTCTCTTCTTTGAGCGGGTCGGGGTGGTGATTCGGGAAGGTGCCGTCCGGCTCGATGTACAATGGCACGACCTCGCAGCCGATCGCTTCGAATGTCCGCAGGCCGAGCGGCCCACCCGAGCCGTTCCCGCCGTCCAGCACAATCTTCACCGGCCTCTCGAGCTTGAAGTGGCGGGCGACATCCCTGACATACGCATCGCTGACATCGATCTGCTCGTAGCTGCCATTACCGGAGGCGAAATCAGCGCCATTGGCGAGCCGCTCGATCGCCTGGATCTGCTCGCTCCCTAGCGGCTCGCCGCCATAGTGCGGGTCGGATTGGCGCAGCTTGAGGCCATTGAACTCGGGCGGGTTATGGCTAGCCGAAACCACCGCGCCGCCATCGGTCTTGAGATAGGCCATCGCGAAATACATCAGCGGCGTCGGCACCATGCCTATATCGACCACATCGCAGCCACTAGAGCGCAGGCCGGCGATCAGCGCAGCGGCATAGGCCGGCGAGGTCAGCCGCGCGTCACGACCCACCACCACGCGCGGATTGCCGACCTTATCGGCATTCCGGCGCCGAACATACGTGCCAGCCGCGCGGCCGAGCGTCTGATACACCGCCTCGGACAGATCGACATCGACCACACCACGGATATCGTAGGCGCGAAATATCGTCGGATTCACGGCGTAAGTCATGAGATCTATCCTCGATTAGCAGCTTGTGCAGCAGTAAATAA
>DATFXE010000151.1:0-12972 GCA_035258585.1 Roseiflexaceae bacterium
ATGTAGTACAATCAGCTTGCCATCACGCAAAGTTGCGTTATAATCGCTGTTTGAACGAACCACACACTGCTCTCATTAACAGAACTAACATGGTTAGGCAATCCTCGTCCTTCGCGGATCAGTGCTCGTTGTCCTAAGAAGAGGTCTGGATGAGCCAACTATTTCCCCGCAGGGCCAACATGCTGGCGCGTCTCAGCGTGTATGGCGTCTTCGTGGTAGCGGCGATCGGCATTCTCGGGCTAGTGATCTACAGCCGCTCGCCCTACCCGGCGTTCGCGCAGAAGAGTCCCGAGCAACCGGTGCCATTCAGCCATGCGCTGCACATCGGCCTCAAGATCGACTGCCGCTACTGCCACAGCTCGGTAACAACCTCGGCCTCGGCCGGCATCCCGCCTACCCAAACATGTATGACCTGCCACTCAGTTGTCCGCACCGATAGCGCCGCGCTGGCCCCCGTGCGCGACAGCTACAAAAGTGGCAAGCCGATCGAATGGAACCGCGTGCACGACCTGGGCGACTTCGTCTACTTCAACCATAGCATCCATGTGGCGAAGGGCGTCGGCTGCTCGACATGCCACGGCCAGGTCAGCCAGATGAACCAGATCAGGCAGGTCGCGCCGCTGACGATGGGCTGGTGCCTGGATTGCCATCGCGCGCCCGAGCAGTATCTGCGGCCGCAAGCGGAGATCTTCAATACCGATTGGGTGCCGCCGGCCGATCAGCTGGCCCAGGGGCGGCAGCTGATCGAGGCCAACCACATCGAAGTCAGCAAGTTGCAGAACTGTACGATCTGTCACCGCTGAGTGGAGCAAGAGGAATGACGAAAGAACCGCTAAATCTGGCCGCGCTGCGGGCGCGTCTCGCCGGGAGACGTGGTAAGGAGTATTGGCGCAGCCTGGAAGAGCTGGCCGAGACGGCCGATTTCCAGGATCTGCTGCGCCACGAATTCCCGCAAGGCGCCGATATCTGGGAAGGTTCGCTCAGCCGGCGCGGCTTCCTGAAGGTGATGGGCGCCTCGCTGGCAATGGCCGGCTTGACCGGCTGCTCGCTAACGTCGCCGCAGGAGAAGATCGTCCCGTATGTGAATAAGCCCGACGCAGTGGTGCCGGGTGTGCCGCTGTTTTTTGCCACGGCCATGCCGCTGGGCGGCTACGCCACCGGCCTACTCGTGCGCAGCAACGAGGGCCGGCCGACCAAGGTCGAGGGCAACCCCGACCACCCGGCCAGCCTGGGCGCCACCGATGTCTACGCGCAGGCCTCGATCCTGTCGCTGTACGACCCCGACCGCTCGCAGGCCGTGCTGAAGGACGGCCAGCCGAGCAAGTGGGAGGATTTCGTCGCCGCGCTGAACGGCGCGCTTGCGGCCCAACGCGGCAGTGGCGGCGCCGGCCTGCGCATCCTGACCGAGACGGTGACATCGCCGACGCTGATCGCACAGTTTCAAGCGCTGCAGCAGCAGTTCCCGCAGGCCAAGTCGTATGCGTACGAGCCGGGCAGCGGCGACGGTGCGCGCGCCGGCGCGCAGCTGGCCTTCGGCCAGCCGGTCAATACGATCTATCACTTCGACCAGGCTAACGTGGTGCTGTCGCTCGACTCGGACTTCATGCTCAAAGCACCTGGTCGCGTACCCTACGCGCGCAGCTTCATGGCCGGGCGGCTCGTGCGCGATGGCCGCAAGCAGATGAACCGGCTGTATATGGTCGAAAGCACGCCTACGATCACCGGCGCACAGGCCGACCACCGCTTGCCGCTCAAAGCCGGCGATATCGAGGCGTTCGCCCGCGCGCTGGCGCAAGCCCTGGGCGTCAACGCTGGCGGCGCGGCTGCGCCCGCCGCCGTCCCGGCCGACTGGATCCCCGCGCTGGTTAAGGACCTGCAAGCCAACCGTGGTAAAAGCATCGTGATCGCCGGCGAGGAGCAACCCGCCGCACTCCACGCGCTGGCCCACGCGATCAACGGCGCGCTCGGCAACGCCGGTGCGACCGTGAGCTACACCGCGCCCGCGGAGGCCAACCCTGGCGACCAGTTGGCCGGCCTGCGCGAGCTGGTGAGCGACATGGCCGGCGGCAAGGTCGAGCTGCTGATGATACTGGGCGGCAACCCGGCTTACACCGCGCCCTCCGATCTCGGCTTCGCCGACGCGCTTGCGAAAGTCGCCTTCCGCGCGCACCTGGGCCTGCACGCCGACGAGACCGCCGCGCTAAGTACCTGGCACATCCCCGAGGCGCACTACCTCGAGTCGTGGAGCGACGCGCGCGCCTTTGATGGCACGGTCTCGATCATTCAGCCCTTGATCGCCCCGCTCTGGGGCGGCAAGAGCGCGCACGAGCTTGTGGCGGCGCTGCTGGGCCAGAACACCAGCGGCTATGATGCCGTGCGCGCCTACTGGCAGCGCCAGCGCGGCGCGTCCGGCGATGCCTTCGAGACGTTCTGGCTCACGTCTCTGAACAAAGGTGTGGTGGAAAATACCGCCCTGCCAGCGGCATCGGTCACGCTCAACAGCGCCGCTGTGGCTACGCCCAGCGCGGCGCCGGCCACGCAGGGCCTGGAGATCACGTTCCGGCTCGATCCGAGCATCTGGGATGGGCGCTTCGCCAACAACGGCTGGCTGCAAGAGCTGCCCAAGCCGCTGACGACTCTGACCTGGGACAATGTCGCGATGGTTAGCCCCAAGCTGGCCGAGCAGCAGGGCTTGCAGAACGGCGATGTGATCGAGCTGAGCTACAAGGGCCGCAAGGTCTCGGCGCCGGTATGGATCATGCCCGGCCAGCCGGATGACTCAGTCGCCGTCACGCTTGGCTACGGGCGCAAGAAGGCCGGCAGCGTGGGCAACGGCGCGGGCTTCGACGCCTACGCGCTGCGCACCGCCGACGCGCCCGGCTTCGGCGGCGGGCTGGCGATCGCCAAAGTCGGCGGCGGGTATGTGCTGGCGAACACGCAGAAGCACTATGCGCTGGAAGGCCACGACCTCATTCGTCAGGCGACGCTAGACGAGTACCTCAAGAACCCGGGCTTCGCGCAGGCGGGCGGCGAGGGCGGCGAAAGCCACGGCGGCGAGGTTATCCCCGGCTCCAAAGAGCCCTCGCTCTACCCGCAGTATCCATACGCGGGCAACAAGTGGGGCATGGTGATCGATACCCAGGCCTGTATCGGCTGCAACGCCTGCGTGGTGGCCTGCCAATCCGAGAACAACATCGCCGTCGTCGGCAAGGATCAGGTCTCGCGCAGCCGCGAGATGCACTGGCTGAAGATCGACACCTACTTCGAAGGCGGCTTGGAGAACCCCGAAACGCTGTTCCAGCCGCGGCTGTGCATGCAGTGCGAGAATGCGCCCTGCGAGGTCGTCTGCCCGGTCCAGGCCACCCTGCATGACTACGAGGGCCTGAACGCGATGGTGTATAACCGCTGCGTCGGCACGCGCTACTGCTCGAACAACTGCCCCTATAAGGTCCGGCGCTTTAACTTCCTACAATACAGCAAGAACGATATCCCGGTGATACAGCTCAGCTACAACCCGCAAGTCACCGTGCGCAACCGCGGCGTGATGGAGAAATGCACCTACTGCGTGCAGCGGATCGCGGCGGCGCGGATCAATTCGGACCGCGAGAACCGGCCGATCGCCGACGGCGAAGTGGTCACGGCCTGCCAGCAGGCCTGCCCGACCAACGCGATCGTTTTCGGCAACCTGAACGACTCCAGCAGTCAGGTCGCCAAGCTGAAGACTCAGGAGCTGAGCTATGGGCTCTTGGAAGACCTGAACACGCGGCCGCGCACATCGTACATGCCGCGCGTTCGCAACCCGAACCCGGAGATCAAGGAGGTACGCAATGGCGTCTGAGAGCCTAGAGCGATATGAGGGCGCGCCGGTGATCGAGCCGGGCTATACCTACGGGTCGGTCACCGACACGATCAGCTCGATCGTGTTGCATCAGAAGACACCGCGCGGCTGGTGGATCGGCTTCGCGATCGCCTTTTTGCTGACACTGGTTCTGCTGGGTTCGATATCATATTTGCTGCTGCTTGGGCCCGGCATCTGGGGGTTGAATATCCCGGTCGCCTGGGCCTTCGACATTACCAACTTCGTCTGGTGGGTCGGCATCGGCCACGCCGGCACGCTGATCTCGGCGATTCTGCTGCTGTTCCGCCAGCAGTGGCGCACCTCGATCAACCGCTTCGCCGAGGCCATGACGCTGTTCGCGGTGGCGAACGCCGGCCTATTCCCGCTGCTGCACACTGGCCGGCCCTGGCTGGACTACTGGCTGATCCCCTACCCCAACAACCAGGGGCTGTGGCCGAATTTCCGCAGCCCGCTGGTATGGGATGTGTTCGCGATCACCACGTACGCCACCACCTCGCTGCTGTTCTGGTATGTCGGCCTGATCCCCGACCTGGCGACCCTGCGCGACAGCGCCCAGAATCGCTTCGTCAAGTATGTCTACGGCTTTTTCTCGATGGGCTGGCGCGGGTCGGCCAGGCACTGGCTGCGCTATGAGCGGGCCTATCTGCTGCTGGCCGCGCTCGCGACACCACTGGTCGTCTCGGTCCACAGCGTGGTCAGCCTGGACTTCGCGGCCGGCATCCTGCCGGGCTGGCATGCGACGATCTTCCCACCCTATTTCGTGGCCGGCGCAATCTACTCCGGCTTCGCGATGGTGGCGACCCTGGCCATTCCGCTGCGCAAGTTCTACAAGCTGGAAGACTTCATTACCATGAGGCACCTCGACAATATGGGCAAGATCATGGTCGCCACCGGCCTGATCGTTGTCTACTCGTACTTTGTCGAGGGCTTTATATCCTGGTACAGCGGCAACCCCAACGAACAGTTCGTGCTGATCAACCGCCTGACCGGGCCGTACGCGCCGCTGTACTTCATGCTGCTGGCCTGCAATGGCCTCCCGCCGTTCCTGCTGTGGTCGCGCAGGATCCGGCTGAACGTGTGGATCCTATTCGTGCTCTCGCTAGTGATCAATGTCGGCATGTGGCTGGAGCGCTTCATCATCATCGTGACCTCGCTGCACCGCAGCTTCATCCCAGCCGAGTGGGATATGTTCTACCCAACGATCTGGGACTGGTCGACCTATGTCGGCACGCTTGGCCTGTTCTTTGCCCTTCTGTTCCTGTTCGTACGCTTCCTGCCGGCGATCTCGATCTTCGAGATGCGCGAGCTGGTGTCGCAGACGAAAGGCGATGGCTCGGATGGTACGGGCGGCGCGCACGGCGATGGCACGCCGCACCCGGCGCCGGCCGAGGCCACCCGCTAAACCGCGCGGCGATTAGGGATTGGGGATTGGGAGCAGCGCGCCTCAAGTCCCAATCCCCAATCGCCAATCCCTAATACCAAGGAGATGGACGATGCGCACACTGCGAAAGACCACGGTGACCGCCGACCAACCGGCGCGTGCGGCGCGGCGAAAAGGCGAATACGGACTGATCGCCGAGTTCACCGGGCCGGAGCCGCTGGTCGAGGCGACCAAGCGTGCCTATGAAGTCGGCTACCGCAGGCTGGACGCCTACACGCCCTTCCCAGTCCACGGCCTGGCCGAGGCGATGGGCCGGCGTGGCATCCGCATCCCGCTGATCGTGCTGGCCGGCGGGATCGCAGGCGGCCTGGGCGGCTTCCTGCTCCAAACCTACGGGGCGGTCTTCGATTACCCGAACAATATCGGCGGGCGGCCGCTGTTTAGCTGGCCGGCCTTTATTCCGATTACGTTCGAGCTGACCATCCTCGGCGCGGTGTTCGCGGCGGTATTCGGTTTGCTGGCGCTCAACGGCCTGCCGCAGCCGCACCACCCAGTTTTCAACGCACCGAACTTCGAGATGGCCTCGCGCAGCCACTTCTTTCTATGCATCGAAGCGGCCGATCCACGCTACGACAATACCGGGACGCGCAAGTTCCTGGAGGGCCTGGGGCCGATGTCGGTGTCGGAAGTGCCATACTAGTAATCACTCTATTGGGGATGCGGGGCGGCGAAGCCGCCCCGCATCCCCAGCATTGGGATGTTAAAGAAGTAGATAGGGACGCCCAATGAATCAAAGACTCGCACGCAGCCCGGCAAAGATGATCAGATACGGCTTCCTGGCGTTCTGCTGCCTGGTGCTGCTGGCCGCCTGCGGTAATAACATGCGCGACGACTCGCGGATCAAGCCGTATGAGGCCAGTCCAGTCTTCGCGGATGGCTCGTCGGCGCGACCGCTCGACCCGAACGCGGTGCCGCGCGGCCAGTCGGCCGATCTGGCGCTGACCACCGGCAAGGTCGATGGGGCGATCGTCACCGCCTTCCCGATCACGGTTGACCGCGACACGGTCGCCAAAGGGCAGCAGGTCTTCAATATCTACTGCGTGCCCTGCCACGGCGCCGCCGCCGACGGCAAGGGGATTG
Organism: Roseiflexaceae bacterium; assembly: GCA_035258585.1. Lineage (GTDB taxonomy): Bacteria > Chloroflexota > Chloroflexia > Chloroflexales > Roseiflexaceae > DATFXE01. The sequence goes on from DATFXE010000151.1 coordinate 6,381, forward strand.
TGTCGGGCTACTTCAACCCCAAGCCGGCGAATCTGATCGACACACCCATGAAACAGCAGCCGGTCGGCCACTTCTTCGACGTGATCACCCACGGCAAGGGCATAATGTTTTCCTACGCCAGCCGGGTCGCGCCGGCCGATCGCTGGGCGATCATCGCCTACATTCGCGCACTGCAGATCAACAAGGATGCGCCGCTGGACGTGCCGGCGGATCAGATCCAGGCCAGTGGGGGAGGCGTACAATGAATCAACCACAGACGCTCGACCCGCGCGCCGATGTGATCCAGCGCTATGCGCTCATCGCGGGGGTCGCCGGCCTGATTTTGTGCGCCTTGGGAGCCTTCGTCGACACAACCGCGTTTTTCCAATCGTATTTGATGGCCTTCATGTACTGGCTGGCCTTTCCGCTCGGCTGCATGGCGATCATCGCCCTCTACCATCTGAGCGGCGGCGAGTGGGGCTTCGGCATCCGGCGCCCGCTTGAGGCCGGCATGATGACGGTTCCGCTCATGGCGCTGCTGTTTGTGCCGCTGCTGTTCGGCCTGCCGAGCCTATACCCGTGGGCGCGCCCCGAGGAAGTCGCGGCCGACCCCATTTTGCAGCATCGCGAGCCGTATTTGAATCTCACCTTCGTTCTGATCCGCGCGGCGCTGTACTTCCTGGCCTGGAGCGCTGGCGCCTATTTGCTCTACCGCACCTCGCAAGAGCAGGATCGCACCGGCGACCCCGATCTGCCGCGGCTGCTTGGCCGGCGCGGGCGGCTGGCGCTGTTCTTCTTCGTCGGAGCGGTCACGTTCTCGGCCTTCGATTGGGCCATGGCGCTCGACCCGCACTGGTTCTCGACGATCTACGGGATCATGTTCCTGATCGGCGATGGGCTGACCGGCATGGCATTCGCGATCATCGTGCTGCGGCTGTTATCCCAGCGCCCGCCGGTGTCGGAGGTGACGAGCACCCAGACCTTCAACGACCTGGGCAACCTGCTGCTGGCCTTCGTCACGCTGTGGGCGTACATGAATCTCTCGCAGTTTCTGATTATCTGGTCGGGAAACCTGCCGGAGGAGAACCCCTGGTACCTGCGGCGAGGCGAGGACGGGTGGTGGTGGTTCACCCTGGCGCTGGTGATTTTCCAGTTCGTGTTTCCGTTCCTGGTCCTGCTGGCGCGCAGCAGCAAGCGCAACCCGGTTCTGCTCGCGCGGCTTGCGGTCTTCGTGCTGTTCATGCGGCTGGTCGATATGTTCTGGATGATCATGCCCGAGGTGCGCCGCAACGGCCTGATGTTCCACTGGCTCGACTTCGTGGCGCCGATCGGCATCGGCGGAATCTGGGTCGCAGCGTTCATCTGGATGCTCAAGCGCCAGCCGATCCTGGCACTGCACGACCAACGCGACCCACGGCTGCGCCCGGCCGACGGCCATGGCGAACACGTTTCTCCCGCGCCAGGGCCGGGCTAGGCGCGCCTAGAGTTTAGCCCAGCAGAAAGCAGCCGGCAGTACGCAGATACTGGCGGCTGCTTTCTATCGACTAAGGCTCAGGAATCGAGCACCGCGCGTATCTTGTGGGCCAGCGCGGCCGCCGAGAACGGCTTGGCCAGGAAAGCCGCGCCCTGATCGAGTTGGCCGTGATAGACGGTGCCGCGCTCGGCATAGCCGGATGTAAACAGCACCTTGATGCTGGGAAAGCGCGCCGTCATATATTCCGCCAGCGAACGCCCGCCCAACCGCGGCATAACCACGTCAGTCAGCAACAGGTCGATCGTGCTGCTGGCGTAGCCCTGCACCAGCCGTAGCGCCTGATCGCCCTCGCTGGCCTGCAGCACCGTGTAGCCCAGATCGGTCAAAATGCGCGCGATTAGCCCGCGCACGCCCGGCTCGTCCTCGACCAGCAGCACTGTCTCGTTCCCGCGCGGCAGAACTGTATCGATTGCATCCGGACGCGGCAAGGCATCGGCGCTGCCCTCGACGCGCGGCAAGTAGATCTTGATCGCGGTTCCCTGGCCCGGCTCGCTCGACAGCTCGATCGTGCCGCCATGCTGCTCCACGATTCCGTAGCATGTCGCTAGGCCCAGCCCGGTGCCGCGCCCCGGCCCCTTGGTGGTAAAGAACGGCTCGAAGGCGTAGCGCTTGATCGATTCATCCATGCCAATGCCAGTGTCACTGACGACCAGCAGCACATAGGCGCCTGGCTCGACGCCGATATGGCCGCGCGCGTACTCCTGATCGAGCTGAATGTTGGCGGTCTTGATCGTCAGCTTGCCGCCTTCGGGCATCGCGTCGCGAGCATTGACGGCCAAGTTGATCAGCACCTGCTCGATCTGCCCGGCGTCGGCGCGAATCAGGCCGAGATCGGGCGCCGCCAGCATTACCAACTCGATATCTTCGCCGATCAGACGGCGCAGCAGCTTATCCAAACCTGCCAGCAGGTCGTTCGCATCAAAAACTCGCGGCTCGATGCGTTGCTGGCGCGCGAAGGCCAGCAGCTGGCGCGTGAGCTGCGCGGCGGAGGTCGCGGCGTGGTGAATCTCATGCAGGTCGGCGCGCTCCTGCGCGCTTGCGGGCAGCGAGTCGAGCGCCAGCTGGGCGTAGCCAATAATCGCGGTCAGCAGGTTATTGAAATCGTGGGCTACGCCGCCGGCCAGCCGCCCGATGCTCTCCATCTTGCGGGATTGGAGCAGCTGCGCTTCCAGGCGGCGGCGGTTGGTGATATCGCGGACCACAACATAGGCCAACGGCTCGTCGTTCCACACAAAATGCCCGATATCGATCTCGGCTGGGAAAGCGGTGCCGCCGGCACGCAGGAATACCGTCTCGAACTGCGAAATGGCCGCCGGGTCGGCCACGGCGCGCGCCAACTCCGCGGCGCAGCTTTCGCGCTGCTCGGGCTCGATCAATAATAGCAGGCTCTTCCCTAGCACTTCCTGGCGCTCGCGCGCGCCCAGCATATCCAGCATGGCCGGGTTGACAAGGCTGATCAGGCCGTCGGCATCGGCCAGCAACAGGCCGTTGGGCATGAGATCGACCAGACGCTCGAATTTGGCGCGCTCGCGCACCAGGCGGCGGTAGCGGTTGAGGCGCGTGATCGTCCGCACCCGCGCGCGCAGCTCGGTGCCGTCGAAGCGCTTCGAGATAAAATCGTCGGCGCCGGCCATTATTCCTTGCAGGCGTGTATCGCGATCGTCCAGCGCCGTGACCATGATGATCGGCACCTCGGCCAGCGGTGGGTTGGCGCGCAGGCGCCGGCAGACCTCCAGACCATCCATTCCAGGCAGCATGATATCCAGCAGAATCAGATCGGGGATCAGCTCGGCCGCGCGGGACAGCCCATCCGGCCCATTTTCGGCGAAGGCCAGCGTGTAGCCCTGGCCGGCAAGCAGCGTTTGCAACGCCTGCCGGCCATCCAGCGAATCTTCGATAATCAATATTGTGGGCGGAGGTTCGCGCGGATTGCCAGGCGGAATCTGCCGCGAGAGTGAGGACATCACCTTGCGCCTTTCTGGAGATGGCAGCGCATGTTGGGCGCGCGCATGGCAGGCGGACACGCATTCGTTTATACACGAGAATCAGGCATCTGTCTACTAGCGCCAGCCTCGCTCAGCGCCGCGCGCACCGCCGCCAGGAAGGTCGCGGCCGCGACTGGTTTCTGGCAGCAGTGGCGCGTGCGCTCGCGCAGCCAATTCTGCTCCTCGGCATCCAAATTCTTTGCCGTCACCACTACCACAGGGACATGCGCGGCGGCCGGCATTTCGCTCATGTGCTCGATAACCTCGAAGCCATCCATCTCGGGCATCATCAGGTCGAGCAAGATCAGATCGGGATGCAGCTCAGGGATCAGCGCCAGCGCGATCCGGCCGCTGGAGGCCTCGCTAATGACATGCCCCAGCCTTTCCAACATTGCCCGTAGCATCTGCCGGGCGTCGGCATCGTCGTCGATCACCAGAATATGCGCCGGCGGCGCCCGGCGTTGCACCAGCGCCAGCAGCTCTTCCGAGCGCACCGGTTTGGGCAGGCTGGCGACCACGTTCGCCAGCAGGCCGACACGCTCGCCAGATGGGTCGGTGATCGAACAGATCACCACCGGAATCGCGGCCAGGCGCGCGTCGGCGCGAAGCTGCGCGAGCAGAGTCCACCCATCGAGCGGCTCCATATTGAGGTCGAGGATGATCATGGCCGGCCGGACGCGATCGAGCTCCGCCAGCGCGGTCCTGCTATCCAGAATGCTATAGACCTGATAGCCGGCGGCTCCAAGGATTGTCCGCAGGATCTGCTGCGAGTCGGCATCGTCGTCGATCACCGCGATCAGCGAGGCCGCGGCCATGCTGGCCGGCGCGGCATCGGCGGTCGTGCTCTTCCTGCGCTCCTGGCGACCCGGCGTGGCGACCGGGATGGTGAATGAAAACGTCGCGCCGGCCCCCGGCGTGCTCTCCAGCCACATCCGCCCACTGTGCAGCTCGATCAGCCGTTTGCTGATCGGCAGCCCCAGGCCGGTGCCGGCGTGGGTGCGGTCGAGATCGCCCTGCACCTGCTGAAACTCCTCGAAGACCCGCTCCTGGTGCTCGGGCGCGATGCCGGGGCCGCTGTCCTGCACGGATACGCGCACAAAGCCATCGCCGGTGGCGCACGCGCGCAGAGTGATACCGCCGCGATCGGTAAACTTGGCGGCGTTGGAGAGCAGGTTGAGCAGCACCTGGCGGATACGAGTCTTATCGATCCAGACCGCCGGCAGGCCATCCGCGACATCCAGCTCCAACACCAGCCCTTTCTCCTTGGTCAGGCCGGCGGCGGTCGACATCACACCATGGAATAGCGGGTCGAGCTCGACCACTTCAGAGACCAGATCCATCTTGCCGGCCTCGATCTTGGAGAGATCTAGGATGTCGTTGATCAGGCCAAGCAGGTGTTCGCCATTGTAGAGGATACGGCTTTGAAACATCTGCTGCTGATCGGTGATTTGACCGTACTCGGGGTCGCCCAGGAAGTGCGCGAAGTTGATAATCGCGTTGAGCGGTGTGCGCAGCTCATGGCTCATATTGGTGAGAAAGCGGGTCTTATAGAAATTCGCTTCCTCAGCGGCGGCGCGAGCCTGCTCGGCCAGCGCATTCGCGGCGCGCAGGGCCTGGTTGGCGGCTGCCAGGTCGGCGGTGCGCTCGCCGACGCGCTGCTCCAGCTGCTCGTTGAGCTGCCGCAAGGCGGCGTTGGCGACGATCGAGGCGCGCAGGGCGCGCGAGAAGATCGCGGCGCCAACCATCAGGAACGCCGCGATGCCGCCGAGGTGCAGCGCACCAGTGATCAGGAACAGCCGAATCTGCTCGGGTGGAGTATCTGAGAACGAGAGCGCCACACCCAGCGCACCGATCTGGAGCAGGACCGCCCAGATGCCGGCCAGCGGCCGGATAAACAAGGTGGCGCAAACGATCGAAAACATGAACGCGACATGGATATTGGGGTGCGGGCCGGCGTAGTCGCGCGGGTCGAGCCCGGCAGCAGTGGCAAATACCACCATCAGGATGAACAGCACCTCGCCGTAGATCGTCCCACGCCGGTTGAGCCAGAGCGAAAGCAGATAGATCGGCAGCGCCAGCAGGTTGACGGCGATCTCGGCCGGCTGCCCGCCGGTGGTGATCAGGATCAGCGTCAGCAGGATTGCGATGCCAAGCACGGCCACCTGCACGTAGGCGAACCCGCGATTGAGCGCATAGCGCACCGGATCATCAGCGCGCACCAATGTCAGCCATTGCCAGACGCGCGCTAGGCTGCTCACCACACGGCTGCTGGCTACACGCGCTAGATGCGAACGCTCTGATTGTGCGGGAGCGGTCGTTAGATGCATATCACATCCCTCCGCCAGCGTGAGAGAGATGAAGAGTGATGCGCTGGAACCAATTTACCAATTTCTAACCAGCGAGTATATGCCGATGGGCGAGGCGAGACAATAACCATTGGTCCTATCCGGGGGCAGTACCACTATGTTACCTCAAATCTTGAAAGTATAGGAGTTACGCGGTTGGGGGATTTGGAGGGCCAAGCCGTCTAAAGACCTCCTTTCTCATGAGTCATCCCGAATATACCACGGTGGCCGCAGGCACCTGGAAATGCGCCCGCGGCCACAAAATTATCAGTACTGTGGGGCGGGTGTGGGCCGCTACGCGGCCCACACCCGCCCCACAGCACCTGCCGGTTCAGATATAGCACGCTATGCTGAACACTAAAGTCGGGAGGAGCCAGGAGTGGGCATCAGAAACACCATCCTCCAACACCCAACCCCTGCGCCGAAGGCGCGCTAGCGCGCCCGCGGCGCCAGATGAATGCCACCCTTCGGCTGGAGCACCAGCGCCACATGGGCGCGCGCCGGGCGGCCGGGGACGCTGCGCATCTGGTACCGCTGTGCGACCATCGCCAGCACCAGCTGCGCCTCCATCAGCGCGAACGAGCTGCCGATACACTGGCGCGGCCCGCCGCCAAACGGCGTGTAGGCATAGCGCGGGCGGCCGGCCGAGCGATCGGGCGCGAAGCGCTCGGGATCGAACCGTTCGGGGTGCTCCCAGTAGATCGGCGATCGCTGAAGCGCGTAGGGGCTGATCAGCACCACTGATCCGG
>DATFXE010000152.1:0-3446 GCA_035258585.1 Roseiflexaceae bacterium
GCGATCCACTACTACCAACAGGTGCTGCAAGTCGATGGCTGCCGTGAGCAGACCGCCACGCAGCTGATGCGGCTGGCCGCGCGCTTCGGCAACCGCTCGCTCGTCAGCGCTACGTTCGAGCACCTCAAAGGCTCGCTGCGGACCCTCGGGGCGCAGCCCGAGCCGGCTACCGCCGCGCTCTATCAGCAGCTCCACTAAACCACTTGACAACCTGCCGCTTTTCGACTACTATGCGCCCGCTTCCAGTGGTATAGACCTCTAGAGTTACTATCTTCTCAAAAGTGGACTATCGATGCTGAACAAGAGCAGCCCGATACCGCTGTACTATCAGCTTGCCGAGCTGATCAAGGAGCAGATCCGCCTGGGCGAGCTGAAGCCCGGCGAGCAGCTGCCGGCCGAGCGGGTGCTGAGTGAAGAACACGCGATCAGCCGCATGACCGCGCGGCAGGCGATCGCGTATCTGACGCGCGAGGGTACGCTTGTAGCGCGGCATGGCCTGGGCACGTTCGTGGCCGAGCCGAAGCTGACGCACGATACACTGCACCTGCTTGGCTTTACGGAGGAGATCATGCAGCGCGGCGGGAACGCGATATCGCGCGTGGTGGAGCAGGCGATCGTGGCACCGCCGCTGCGCGTGGCCGGCGAGCTGCAGCTGCGCGCGGATGAGCTAGTCGTCAAGATCGTCCGCTTGCGGCTCTCCGATGATCTACCGCTGCTGCTGGAAACCACGTTTATCCCGGCATATGTTTGCCCAGGTTTGGAGCGCGAGAACCTGGCCACCCAATCGCTGTATGCCCTGCTGGAGCAGCGCTGCGGGCTGCGGCTCAAGCGCGCGCGGCAGACGCTGGAGTCCACTGTGGCGAATGAGTACGAGAGCAGGCTTTTTGGCATTGTGGCCGGTCTGCCGATGATCTTGCTCGAAGGCGTGACTACTGACGAGCAGGCGCGGCCGGTCGAATACTTCAAGGCGATCTATCGCGGCGACCGTTTCAAGTTTGCCTTCGAGAGCGAGCGCTCAGTCTGGCTGAACGATACGCCGGGTATGCCGCGAATCAGCGTCGTGCTGGGCTAGATGGAGTCTCATATGAGTTATTCACCTTCTCCGCGCCCGACCTTCGATGGACCCGCACATATTCCTGCCCAGGCGGTCACTCGGCATCTCTGGGGCGACACAGTTTCTGGCGAGGTGGCCGACTGGATCTATGTTTCGAGCGACAAGATTCATCAGCTGATCTTTGGGCTGCTGCCCGGAGCGATGTTCCGGCACTCAGAAGAGTATCGGACGATCTTCGGCGCGGATGAGGTACTGTATGTGCTGAGCGGCATCCTCCTGCTCAACAACCCGGAGACTGGCGAGGTACATCGTGCCCTGCCCGGCGAAGCGGTCTTTTTCCGCCGGGACACATGGCACCACGCGATGAATGGCGGCACCGAACCGCTACGTGTGCTCGAACTATTTGCCCCGCCGCCGTCGCAAGGCACATCCGGGGCATACGCGCGCACCAAGCCCTACCTGGTTACTCCCAAATATACCCAGGATCAGTGGCTGGGGCGCTGGCCCATGGCGCGTGAGGATGCCGAGCGCGGCTTTTCGATGCGCGTGCTGCGCGATGCCGACATGCTCTGGCGCCTGGAAGGGCGCGAGCGCCAGGTGCTGGTCGGCCTGCTGGCCTCGACTGAGCATCTGACTGTTGGCAAGGTGTACCTCCTGCCAGGGCAACACACCGATGCCCAAACCCATCCTGGCGATGAGAGTATCTATTTGCTGGAGGGAACGCTGCATATGCGGCTGCCGGAGCATAAGGGCCAGCGCTGGTGCGAGCTGAAGCCGGGTGATGGCTTCTATATACCAGCGGGCGAGCCGCATCAGTATTACAACGTCTCGGATTCGCCGGTCAGCCTGATTTTTGGCGTGGCGCCGGGGTACCTGGGAAAGCATGACGTGTGATAGACGAGTCAGTGGTCAGTGGTCAGTTCTCAGTACGCCGCGCGTACCACTGATAACTGACAGGACTTACGCGGTGGGGGTTCGGGGGCGGTGCAACCGCCCCCGAGATCTCCCCTTTTTGGCCGGTCTCGGCCACATTCGTGGCCGAGACCGGCCAAAAAGAGGCGATTATGGAGGGACTGCGTCCCTCCAAACCTCCCTGCAAATGCCGACTGCGTAAGTCCTGTAACTGACAACTGACAACTGATAACTCTGAATAGCTCATGACGACGGACAACGGGCGACGGACCACGGACCATGCGATTGGCCTGGATGTCGGCGGCACCAAGATCGCCGGCGGTGTGGTCGCACTCGATACCGGCCAGGTGCTGACTCGCCGGATGATCCCAACCCGTGCCGAGCGCGGCGGCGATGCTGTGCTGGCGGATGCACGTGCTCTGGCCGAAGCGCTACGCGCCGACGCGGGCCATCTCGGTGCGGGCGTGTGTGGAGTTGGCATTGGCGTGCCGGAGCTGGTGGACCTGGCCGGCAATATCACCAGCGGGCATACGATCGCATGGCGCGGCCTGCCGGTGCGCGAGCGATTCGGGCGCTTTGGCCCCAGTGTGGTCGAGTCGGATGTGCGCGCGCACGCGCTGGCAGAGGCGCGCTACGGCGCAGGCCGCTCGTTCAAGCAGTTTGTGTTTGTGACGGTCGGAACGGGCATTAGTTCTTGTCTGGTGCAGGATGGTATACCGTATGCCGGCGCGCGCGGCAACGCGCTGGTGCTGGCCAGCAGCCCGCTGACGACCGCCTGCACTACCTGCGGCGCCAAGCTGCGGCCCGTGCTGGAGGAGTTCGCATCTGGCCCGGCGCTGGTGGCGCGCTACAACCACGCCGGCGCTGGCACAGCCGCGCGCGGCCAGGATGTGCTTGCCGCGGCAGAGGCGGGCGATACCAGTGCGATGCATGTGGTCTTCACTGCCGGCGAAGCGCTGGGCGTTAGCGTCGGCTGGCTGATCAACGTGCTCGATCCCGAGGCGGTGATCGTAGGCGGAGGGCTGGGTTCGGCCGGCGGGCTGTACTGGAAGAGCTTCGTCGCCGCCGCCAGGGCGCATATCTGGGCCGAGGCGAGCCGCGATCTGCCGATCTTGATGGCTGCACTCGGCCCAGATGCAGGGCTGATAGGCGCGGCGATAGCGGCAGGCGATCTAGAGCGCCGGTCAAGAATCCGCGAATAACGCGAATGATTGGCCTGTATTTCGCGTAGATTAGCGCAATTTGCCGATCGATTCCGAATACTTGACCGATGCTCTAGGAGTGGTTAGCCAGCGGATAGTGGGCGGTCGTTGACAGTATGGGGTGGTACCAGGTGCTGAGCAGAGTGGCATGTTGCATAAAGAGATGCGCTGATCAAGGAGGAACCAAACCATGGAGTCCCACGACAGGCACAAGATTCACAGACGGATCGATCGGCGGGCGTTCCTACGCCTGACCATGGTGACGGGCAGCGCGGCGA